>JALUXZ010000249.1 GCA_027018935.1 Mariprofundaceae bacterium | reverse complement strand
CGGAATCTTTTTAGGGTCTACAAATAACATTTTGGTAGGGTCTTTAAATCCAACAACACCACCAACAAAGAAGTAGCCACAAGCAAAAATAAATGCTGATAAAAGCATTGCAAAATAAACGATGATCACAAATATACCTTGGTCAACATCCAATACAATGGTAAAGCCATCCTCAGTTTTATTCACTTCGTGAATGGTTAGCGATATTGCTTGAACCCTTAACTCAGAACCCGTCAATACAAAAATATCCTTGGTAAACAAAAATCTATTCATTTGCTCGGTAATCTGGGCAACAAGGGGGTCTGCACTTTTATTCCACAATGTAAATCCTGCTTCATTCGAGCTTTTGCCTGAAAATGTTAATATTACTTTTTTATCTTTCGGGATTTTCAAATAAAACGAGTCATCCTTTGGTTGATAAGTAACCTTGGTTGTGAATGTCATCGTTCCCCATTGTTTATCCAATCCAGAAGCTAACATAATGCTTGATTTAAAAGCCACATCTCCTGAATCCAAAATTGTTACAGATGGATCAGCGATTTCATACTTAATATTCATCTCTTTTGATTTTCCATCAATAAGAAATACTGGTTCCATGATTGATTGAATGCTTGTCTTTGCCACATCGACAGATAGCTGACTAACCTTGAAAATTAACAGACCGATGACTGTAACAACAAATAATATAATCGCTAACCTAAACAATAACTGCTTACTTAACATGTACTTCTCCTAGTTCATTTACATGAATATAACACTCTTGAGTAACAAAATAGTGAGTTTACCATTTTATTAGTTAATCACTGGGTATTCACAACGCGACCTGAGTCGCTATTCAAATAACCAAAGTTGGTTATTCATAAAAGCCACTGCAACATCATTGTATTGCAGTGGCTTTCTAGCCCATCATTTCACATCATCATTGCTGAGGTTTTGAACTCTCAAACTTACACTTACACAACTTGCGGATATGTTTTACCAAGCCATCAATTTCTGCATCACTTAGTGTTTTACCCCAAGGAGGCATCAATGCAGACTTGCTAATCGCAGCCCCACCTTCTTTAACAGCCTTGAACAGTTCTACATCCGTACGTGTTTTCAGGTATTTCGAATCTGAATGATTGCGAGGTGGAACCTCCATATCACGCGAGTTAATACCCGAACCTTTACCTGAAATACCATGGCATTGCATACAATATACACGATAATTTTTAGCCGCAGACTGCTCCACAGCATTCTTCATCATATCTTTACTCTTCTGAGAACCCAATGAAATGATGTAATTTACCGTTTTTTGCATGTCCTCTTCCGACAATTCACGTGTTGGCATCCATGTTTTATGGTTCCAAGCTTGTGGGTCACGAATATAACTTAACATATATTCAGGCTTCAAACGAGCTGCAGCCGTATAAAGTTCAGGGCCTGAAAGACCACCATAATTTGGCTCAATACTATGGCAAGCCAAACAACCGTTCACTTTATCAAACATCATATCACCCAAAGCAATCGGCACTGTAATATCAGGGTTGTAATGTTCAGCCTTGATAAGTTCAGGCTTATCGCGCAATTCGGTGAGCGCAATAGCCACATTTCGAGCATCCAAAGCACTCAAACGTACATGAGGCTTTAATGAATCCTGACGCAACGTATTCCATTTCACACCCGTTTGCGCGTGATCAAGGTAGAATGCTCCAGAAGGGCGAATACGCGTTGGCTTTTGCAGCCAGCCTTCAATCCAGTTCTGATTATACTTATCACCTGCATAATATAAATCAGGTCCCTTGCGCCACAAGCCCACTGTCTTGGCACTCACCTCACCTGTAATATTGTGACAGGCGGTGCAAGCTTTCTTCTCCATTAATTTAAAGCCTTCGGCCGCACCTGCTGAGGCATTCACGCTCCACAACAATGCCGTTGCAGCGAAAGTTCCGCATAATATACGTAACATAGGGTTCATTATTGACCCCTACGCTGGCGTTGATTCGGCACACCGCGCAATTTAGGCTGTTCAAACAAACCGTAACCTTTTTTCATAGATTCGGTGTAATAAAAATCTGGATCATAATTCACATCTTTCCATACATACCAATCATCTACAGGCGTGCCTTCATATTCTTGCACTGTTAATGGACCACCAGGGAATTTACCACCCGCAGTAACATGTTTATCTACATGATCATGAAAAATAAAACGACCTTCTTTATGATTGGCTGTATAAATGGCATCGTAACGTTCACCAGGACCAATCAATTGTGTTTCTCCCATATAAGGAGATTTCAAAGGCAGACCATCTTTATGTGTAATCGTCCAGTCATGCCCATGAATATGCATAGAATGAATTGCACCACCTGCACCAACAAAACGAATACGCATCACATCACCCGTCTTCATGCGAATAGGCTGATTATATGGAAATGAACGTCCGTTCACTGAAAAATAATCTTCTACATCATAAGGTGTCGCGCCTACACCATATTTCATGGCATTTTTTGATTCCCAAGTGGACAACATCATAATCACTTCATGCGTTACTGTTTTTTCCAAAGCGGTAGGATTCTTCGGGTCAATAACAATCGGTCCCCACATACCACGAATACCCACATGTTCATTTACATTTACATGACAATGATACCAAAGTGTGCCTGGACGGTCTGCATTGAATTTATAAGTAAATGTAGTCCCTGGTTTGATTGGTTCTTGCGTGATACCTGGAACACCATCCATGCGCCATGAACCCATTTGGTGCATGCCATGCCAGTGAATCGTATGTGGTAAAGATGTGTTATTGGTGACATGAATAATTAAATCATCACCTTCTTTGGCATGGATTAATGGACCTGGAACTTGGCGATTAAATGCGAACACTTTGTAGTTTAAATCTGGTGCGACGGCAATTGTCATCTCATCAATCGTCATATTCATTTCGCGTGTTGCTGCCTGAGCTGTCATTGATAGACCCAGTGCCAACACAGCCAATGCCAGTGTTGTTACCCTCTTAAATATATTCATTAAAATAATACCTCCCTTACAAAATAAAATTAAAAAAATCAGTTCAACTATGAAACCCTATAAAAGCGCATTAAAAATACATCTTATAAAATTGTCAAGCTTTCGGGCAATATCAACCCACCTCGCCCATCACACAAACGTTAACACGGGTGAGAATAAATATTAAGTTTTTTTAATATTTCATGAAAAATGGTAAGCCAAGAGCTATAAGCTACCCGAATGTTAGGTTTTCGAGATGCCTATAAAATTACATATCATCTTGAAGGTCTATGGTTGTATTTTTACGTTCAGAACGGATATTTTTAACCACTAATAGACCTTCAATCAACACCCACATAGCCAGTAAAAATATAACCGAGCCAACACTGGCTACAGCCCACTGTTCTTTACCAATCGCTTTACTCACACCCATAATCATTCCTGAGATGGTTGCACCAAGCACCAATAACATCGGTAATAAGGTATAAAGAATCGGTTTTTTCTTGCGGTATAAATAAATAGTTACTGTCAGTAGTGTCATACCTGCTAAAATTTGGTTGGTTGTGCCAAACAGCGTCCATAAGAACAAGCCTGCTGGTTTACCATTCACCTCAAAAAAGGCAAAGAAACCAATCGCAGACACAGCCAAGAGTGTTGCCAAGTAACGATTCTCCAAAACTTTAATATTCAAGGTATTGCCAATCTCTTGTAAGTTAAAGCGCAACAAACGTGCGCCCGTATCTACCGAAGTCATAGCAAAACCTACCACCACCACACTGATAAAAGCCGCCGCATAATCCACTGGTACACCCAATTGATGAATAAAATTGGCATTACCTTGAATAAACACACCTAATTTTTGATGCAAACCAACCGCTTTATCCCATGAACCATAAAACTGTTCCCAATCAGCACGCGTGGCAAAAGCACCTGCTGTCGTTGCCAATACTGCCAAGAGTGCCAATAAAGATTCACCAATCATACCGCCATAGCCAATCAATGGCGCATCGGTTTCTTTATCCAATTGTTTTGAAGTGGTTCCTGATGCAACCAAACCATGAAAGCCTGACACCGCTCCACAAGCAATGACAATAAATAAGAATGGCAACATCGGCGGCGCACCTTCTGGATTTGGATTGATTGCAGGCGCAACCCATTCAGGGTCAAGCATAAAAAAGCCAATCAACATCATAAAGAGTGCCAGATAAAGTAATAATGAATTAAGAAAGTCACGCGGTTGCAATAAAAGCCAAACGGGCAACACACTGGCAAGAAATGCATAAACCAATAATGACCATGTCCAATCATGGGCGGTAAAGCCAGTAACGGGATGCTCCAAACCCCATGCTGTGGTTAATAACATGGCAACAAAACCAATAGCAATCAAAGGCCAGACAGGTAAGTTCTTTTTATACACCAAGAAACCAATCACCATAGCGATGAGCATCAAGCTATAAGTAGGAAACACTGCCTCTGGATGCGCCGTTACTGGAATATTTGCCAGATTAGGTGATGCGAATAATCCTGAAATAACCAATACAAACACGCCCATCGCCAAAGCCACAAGAAAGAAAATTACCAATAAAAATAGTAACCGTGTGCGGGGAGAAATAACATCACGAGCAATCGTGCCCACGCTTTGACCTTTAAAGCGCGATGATAATACAAGTGCCGTAAAATCATGCACAGCACCAATTAATAGCGTACCAAACACCACCCAACACAAAGCAGGAACCCAACCCCAAATCACAGCAATGGCAGGGCCAAGCATCGGCGCTAATCCCGCAATCGAAGCATAATGATGTCCAAATAGGATGTATTTATTGGATGGCACATAATCCACACCATCACGCATACTATGCGCAGGTGTTTGAGCATGCTCATCCAACTCAAAAACCTTAGTCGCCAATATGCCTTTGGCATAAAAGCGATAAAATAATAAATACAAACACAAAACCAAAATAGCCATCACAACGGGTGACATATAACTTCCCCTCTTATTGTACAAAAATATAGGCTCGCTAAGCTAACCGCCATGAAAGCCAAAATCACTTATCTATCCCTCTGCTGCCTTTTATTAGCATCCTGCCAAGAAGAACATGATGTACATATGGTCAACAATATAGAACAAACACCCATTGCTCAGGTTGGCACGCAAACCATTTATAAAGAAGATGTGGATGCAGAGTTGCGCGATTTACCCAATCATTTACAGTATTTAAGTCAAAATAAAAAGGCTCGCCAGCAAATATTAGATACCCTAATTCGCCGCTCTGTACTCAGCCAACAAGCATTCGCATTGGGTCTAGATCAAGATGCGCTGGTACATAGACGCATCAACCGTAGCCGTGACTCCATTATGATTGAAGCCTTACGAGATTGGGAGCAATCCCAGCTTCCAACACCAAAACCCGAAGATATTGAGGCATATTACAAGTTACACATCAGTAAGTTTACCATTCCTGAACAAATTCATGCCCGTCATATTCTTGTACGCCAAAAAAGTGAAGCCTTGGATATTCTCAAACAACTCAAGCACCACAAAGATGATTTTGCATCTCTAGCGGCCCACCATTCCATCGATGATAGCAATAAATCCCGTGGTGGTGATTTAAATTGGTTCCCCCATGGTATTATGGTTGCTGATTTTGAAAAAGTTGCCTTTGCTCTCAAAAATATCGGCGATATTAGTAAACCCGTAAAAACACAATATGGCTGGCATATTATTGAACTATTAGGCAAACGTCCTGCTTACAAACAAACACTGGAAGAAGCAAAAGAGGAAATTCTACAAATTCTACGCCAACAAGCACTTGATGCTTGGATGGATGGTTTGGTGAAAGATAGTCACACTGCTGTCCGATGAAAAT
>JALUXZ010000248.1 GCA_027018935.1 Mariprofundaceae bacterium | reverse complement strand
CTTAATAATCACAGGAACTTCTGCCATATCACTCTTCACAGCAGCAAACATATCATCAAAGCTCGCCCGCTTGGTAGAGGCTTCTTTTAGCTGACGGGCTTTTTCTTTACGGTAAGAAATAATATCGCGCGCCTGTCTATCATTGGCAACTGCCACAATATCCTCACCAGCCTCGGGCACAGAATCCAAACCTAGCAACTCAAATGGAACCGATGGCCCTGCGGTGCGATGCTGCACAGCATTTTCATCAACAATCGCACGGATACGACCTGTAACCATACCAACAACAACAATATCACCTTTATTAAAAGTACCATTTTGAACCAATACCGTTGCCACAGGGCCACGACCTTTATCCAAACGTGATTCAACCACAACGCCACGACCCACACCTTCTGGGTTGGCTTTCAATTCCAATACTTCAGTCTGCAAAGCAAGCATCTCAAGCAAGTCTTCCAAGCCCTGCCCTGTGTGTGCCGAAACTTCCACAAAGATGCTGTCACCACCCCACTCTTCTGGAATGATTTCATGCTCAGCCAACTGGCGTTTTACATTATCAGGGTTGGCACCATCTTTATCCATTTTATTAATGGCAACGATAATCGGTACACCCGCAGCCTTGGCATGGCTCAGAGCTTCAACAGTTTGAGGCATCACACCATCATCCGCTGCAACTACCAATACCGCCACATCCGTTAAGTTTGCACCACGTGCACGTAAACTTGTAAATGCCTCATGGCCAGGTGTATCAACAAACACTACGCGTTCGCCACCATCAAGTTTAACCATATAAGCACCGATATGTTGGGTAATACCACCCGCTTCACCATCGGCAACATGGGCTTTACGCAAAGCATCAAGAATCGATGTTTTACCATGATCCACATGCCCCATAACCACCACAACTGGTGGACGTGGCAACAAGCCTTCATCATCTTTATCCATCACATCCACCAACACATCTTCCACCGCTGCTGCATTGATAAGCTTAGGCTTATGACCAAACTCTTCGACAAGCAAAATGGCAGTGTCTGCATCAATATTGTCATTGGTTGCAACAATTGAGCCCATTTCCATCAATTTCTTCAAAACTTCTGTTGTCTTGGTTGCCATACGACTTGCCAACTCTGATACAACAATAGGATTGGTCACTTCCACTTCACGAATCACAAAGGCTTCATCATCTTTGGTAACAATATTGGCACCACGGCGACGACCGCCTTTTGCCAACCTTGCCATACGCTCTTCCTGCTGCGGCGTAAGCACTTCATGGCGTTTAGACGAATAAGAACGACGCGCCGCTTTTTCACCTGGCGATAAACGACGTTGTTGTTGACGCTGTGGACCACCTGGGCCACGACGTTTGATTCCTGTTGGTGCTGTTGGTGCATTGGGATCTGTTGTCACCGCAACCGATGGGCGACGTGTCATACCTGCACCTGTATTTGCACCTGCAGGTGAACGATTCGGACGACCCGCACCACGATTGGCATTGTTTTCACGACGGCGATCATTACGCTCTTTGGTAATTTTCGCTTCAATTTGTTTTAAGGATGATTTTGGTGCTTTGGATGCAGCAATTTGTGCTGGGGTTAAACCAGTGCGAATGGTTGTTCTAGGCCCTGATGCAGGACGTTTCTGCTGACCTGTGCCACCTGCTGGACGATTCGGATTCGGACGAGCCCCAGGGCGCGTTTGACGATTTGGATTCGGACGTTCACCAGGGCGTGTTGAACGATTCGGGTTCGGACGTTCACCAGGGCGTGTTGAACGATTCGGATTCGGACGCTCACCAGGGCGTGTTGAACGATTCGGGTTCGGGCGCTCACCAGGGCGCGTTGAACGATTCGGATTCGGGCGAGCTGCCCGTGCTTCGGCACGCTTCGCACGCTCTTCCTGCTCACGAATTTTGGCTTTTTCTTTATTCTTTTCAACGGCTTGAGCCGCCATTTGAGCTGGCGAAAGCTTTTTAACAGTCGGTTTCTTAGCCGTCGGTTTAGCTTCGACCTTCGGTGAAGGTTTTGGCGTTTTTACTTGAGCTTTTACAACTGTTTTTGTTTCTGGCACAGCTTTTTTCACTTCAGGTGTTTTTTTCACCTCAGCAGCTTGCGGCGCAGCCTCTTTTTTAACCACTACCTTTTCAGGAGTAACCACTGGCTCTTTCTTCAACGAAAGTTTGCCTTCTGAAGATGATGTTGATTTAACCGCGCTATCTTTAACCGCAGGTTTTGCTACTGCGCGGCGGCGACGAACCGCAACTTGCACAGTGCGCCCTCTACCTTCAACGCTGGAACCACGATCTTGTTGCCCTGCAACAACAGGACGACTCAAGGTCAATGTTTTTCCCCCAGAGCCACTTTTCGCAGGTTCTTTCAAGTTTGCCTTGATTTTACCTGTGTCTTCATCATTCAACATCGTGGTTGGACCTGTGACAGCAACGCCACAGCTACTAGCTGCACGTTTTACATCTGCCACTTCAACATTCAGTTCTTTTGCCAATTCGAGCACGCGTTTATTCGCCATTGCTTACCTTGCTTCCTTTTATTCGCCCATACCAGGCGCAATACTGTTGTAGTTTTGCTGTTTTTTTAGAAACAGACAATGCCACCACAGACATTTTCCCTCGCTGAAAGACATTCACCAGACAAGCCTCTGGCAAACCATTCAACGATGTTGTTTTCAATCCTGCCTCACCACGCTTTTTAACAGCATCCATGACTTGCCGTACCAAAGCCTGACCCGCTTCTTCTGCCAATAGCAGTAGAAGCTCCGCATTCTTCCACATTTGATGCATCACTGCATCCCTTCCAATTGCAGCACTTGGTTTCAAGCGCGTCAACTGCAAAGCAATATTTTGCGAGAGAACATTCAACAAACGCTCTTGCAAGCCATGCCACTGTGGAAAAACCACTTTATGTTTGTTTCGCAACACACCCAGTCGTTTATCATTCAACGAGGCTAAGCATGGCTCATCCATACATAAATAAACCCCTCTTCCAGGGGCTTTTGCCAACAAATCTGGCCAAATCAAACCAGAATCATCAACCACCAACCGTAACATGGATGACTTTTCATCCTTCTTACGACAGGCAAAACATGACCGCACAGATGCGCGATGATGCATTAAATCATTCAAACCAACCACTAGCCTCACGCGCTGCAATAATCAAAGCATTCGCTTGCTCACTATCTAGCCCTTCAACACCTTCAAGATCATCTGCTGCTGCATCTGCCAAGCCTTCTACTGAAAGCATATCACGCTCTGCCAATTGTGCCGCAATTTCACGGGTCATATTTGGCAAATCTAACAAAGACACACTGCTCTCTTCACCATCTTCTGAAGATTTCTGCAACGCCTGATCAAGCAAAGCATTACGTGCACGCTTCTGAATTTCTAGAGCTAAATCATCATCTAACCCTTCAATCGCAGCAATATCAGCGACTTCACAGTACGCTAAGTCAGCCAATGACATAAAGC
Source organism: Mariprofundaceae bacterium (assembly GCA_027018935.1). Taxonomy (GTDB): domain Bacteria; phylum Pseudomonadota; class Zetaproteobacteria; order Mariprofundales; family Mariprofundaceae. Next base: position 2,409 of record JALUXZ010000248.1, on the reverse strand, counting down.
CTTCTGCCACCAATAAATCAGCAAAATCAGTATCCACATCCAAACCAGCAACAAAGGCTTCTTTGGCCTCTTTCACTTCACCCGTACGTTTTTCTTGCTCTTCACCGGTGGTCATCAACTCAATATTCCAACCTGTTAATTCCGACGCAAGACGAACATTTTGACCACGACGACCAATCGCAATTGCTAAGTTCTCTTCATTTACTGCCACTTCAATGGTGTTGCTTTCTTCATCGACAAGCACACGATCAATTTCAGCAGGTGCCAAAGCATTGATCACAAATGTCGCGGGGTCTTCTGTCCACTCAATAATATCAACACGTTCGCCATGCAACTCATTCACCACAGCCTGCACACGAGCACCACGCATACCCACACAAGCACCGACAGGATCAATACCAGCATCCATAGAAATGACCGCAATTTTACTGCGCGAACCAGGATCACGGGAAATGGCTTGAATAGTAATTAAATTATCCTGAATTTCAGGTACTTCTTGCTCAAACAAACGCAATACCATACCAGCATCAGCACGTGATAAGAAAACCAATGCACCCTTCGGCTGATTGCGCACTTCACGCAAATAAGCGCGTACACGGTCGCCCTGACGATATGCTTCACGAGGCAACAAATCTTCGCGATACATCACCGCTTCACCACGACCCAAATCCACATATACATTACCGCGTTCAACACGTTTTACGATACCTGTAATCAATTCGCCTACACGCGGTTCATACTCAGCAACCACACGCTCACGCTCGGCTTCACGGATTTTTTGATTGATGACTTGCTTGGCTGTTTGAGCTGCAATGCGCCCCAACTCAATCGGCGGTAATGCTTCACGAAATTCTGTGCCTAACGCGGCATCTTCTTGCAATGCTTTGCCTTCGTCTAAGGTCAATTCGTTTTCTTCATCTTCAACTTCTTCAACCACAGTACGCACATGTGACAAGGCAATTTCACCCGTATCACGATTCATCTTGGCATCCAAAGCCTTATTACCATACGTTCGACGTGCCGCTGTTTTAATAGCTTGTTCCATCGCTTCGATTACTAATTCACAATCAACAGCCTTTTCACGCGCTACTGCCTCGGCAACCTGCATCATATCAACACTCATTGTCGTTAACCTCGCTACGACTCACTCTATTTGTTCTTGCTCGCGCGGGATATTGCTGTCCAATTCACTGCACGCGTCACTCTCACAACTTCTGACAAACAAAACTCACGAACCTTGCCTTTTGCATTGCGCAAGCTGAATTCTTCACCATCAAACCCTAACAACTCACCTTCAATCGCAGGCCCATGCTCCAACACTACCTGAATCCAATCACCCAAATAACGATCAAAATCAGCTTGTGTTTGCAACGGCCATTCAAAACCAGGTGTTGTAACTTCTAAATTATATTTACCCGGAATATAATCTTCCACATCCATCTGCAAAGCCAGCCCACGGCTAATACGCGCCAAGTGATCCGCAATAACGCCGCCTTTGCAGTCTACAATGACCTTAACCAAGCGTATTTGCTTACCACCACCAATCACGACTTTCAGTGTTTCCACACCCAATTCATCGGCAATCGGTGTCACAAGCTGCTGTATTTTATCTTCTAAAAGCAATATATAAGTCCTAAACTTCAAATAAAAACAAAAAAAGCGAGCCGCAGCTCACTTTTAACGTCGCGTATCATAGGTGTCACTATCAAAAAAGCAAGGCTGAATAGTTTCGCGTCATCATGTATCAACAAGAACTAAGCAGCAACTTCTTCATACAAATATGCTTGAAAGCCGACGAATGTATTTCTGATAGATTTAATATCACCCAGTTCATGTTTGGCATCAGCCAAAGCGTTGTATTTGAGAATCAATAAATCAGCGAGCTTGGCATCGTCCAGCTCGCTGACCCCTGATTGAACATATTGCTTAAGCACAAAGTTTAAAAATTCACGCTGCGCTTTATTGTAATTGATAAAGTGAACCTTGGCTTGCTCCGCCCTATCAGCCCGTGGCAGCATATCTCTGTGATATGCGATGTAAGATAACACATCAAACAAATCACTATCATCTGCATGAACCAGTTTTTTTAATTCATCCAGTTGTTCTGGGGCGTAGCCTTTATCTGCCAATGCAAGGAGCAGCTTCTTCCTTGTATCTGGCAAGCTCCATATCTTCCGCAATTCACCTTCACTACTAAATAGTGATGGAATATCACCAAACAACTTTTGAATAAAAAAGCCTGCAAACACTAGGTTTACAGGCTTTTATCAAACATTACTTATAAATGGTACCGGAGACTGGACTCGAACCAGCACGGGTTGCCCCACTACCCCCTCAAGGTAGCGTGTCTACCAATTTCACCACTCCGGCAGATAAACACGCACTCTAGTATAATAAAAAAGCCCCTGC
>JALUXZ010000247.1 GCA_027018935.1 Mariprofundaceae bacterium | reverse complement strand
AAGCCAACAATAAATGCTGCACCCAGATCACGAAATACATCCAGAGTAAGGCGCATTTCACCATCCCAAAGCATATGATAGCCAAAGGTATCTTCAGGTGCTGTTATGCCAAAGTGCATACCACCTGTTTTTAAATTAACCCCTGCAATCTCTTGCCCATCAAGCTGCTTATCCATATCCAACAAAGAATAAACTTGCGAGCCTTGCTTCGGTTCAGCACTAACATAAGCCACAGCATGCCCATCTTTGGTGTAAACCGCTTTGGATGCGACACGACGTTCCACGGTCGCAATGGCTGATAAAGGCACCGTGCCATTGTTAGAACTCACATAAATACGATTCAAATCCTCACTATGCGCTCGCAACTCACGCGGTAATTGCACATGCAAGTTCACTTGATGGCGTTCATTATCAACATGCACGGCACCAAAATTATAACCCTGCAAGAAATCCCGCAATGCCGTTTCCACTTGCTGCGTCGCAACACCCAAGCGTGCTGCTTTCTCCTTATCTACACGAATATCATATTGAACTTGGTCTGCACCAATCGAATCATCAATATCCACAACATCGTAGGTTTTGGAAAACACACCATGCACATAAGCTGCAATTTCGCGCTGTTTGTCATAATCAGGGCCATAAATTTCAGCCAATAATGTAGCTCTCACAGGTGGCCCTGGAGGATCTTCCACCAGTTTCACCGAAGCTTTTGGATGCTCAGCAAGTACAGGCGCAAGCATACGTCGAAAATCCAACACAATATCCGATGAGCTTTCACTACGTTCATGTTTATTAACCAAATTTACACGAATCTCAGCCAAATGCGGAGCTTCCCGAAACAACGCTGCACCACGTAAAATGCCATTAAAATCAATCGGCCCAGCCTGCCCAATAAAGCTTTCGTAATCCTTTACTTGTGGATGCTGACGCAACACATCACCAATCTTACGTGCCAAGGCATCCGTTTCTTCCAATGTTGAGCCTTCGGGTAAATCCAATGTAATATTAAAGGTGTTTTGATTACCTTTGGGCAACATCTTCAATTCCACGGCACCAGCTGTTAAAGGTCCATTGATGCCAGCAGGGCGAATAAATTGCCAGCCAGGCTCCAACATTGCGCCAACAAATAAAACAAACACCACCAAAGAAAATACACGCCGTTTGAACTTATTTTCCACCAAAGGCACTGCTATTTTCATATACAAACGATGCACCCAGTCTTTGGCTTCTTCATCTTTTTCTTCCATCGTAGGCTCAGTTATTTCACAGGGTAAAAAACGCTGAGCAATCCACGGTGTGAAGGCATAGGCAACCAATAATGATGCAGCCATTGCAACAGGCGCATTAAATGGAATCGGTGCCATGTATGGCCCCATCATACCTGTAACAAATGCCATCGGAATAAACGCCAGAATCACTGCAATGGTTGCAATAATCGTTGGTTTTCCTGTTTCATTGGTGGCACGAATAATCAAGGCAGCTTTATCAGAGAAGCTACTCACACCTTTATGCAAATGCCTATGAATATTCTCAATCACCACGATGGCATCATCCACCAGCAGTCCCAGTGCGAGAATGAGCGCAAACAATGTAATGCGATTAATGGTTTGATCTGCAAAAAATCCAATCGCTAAAACCACAAACAAAATAATGGGAATATTCATGGTCACAATCGCAGCTTCACGCCAGCCCAAGAACAACAGCAAAATAATGATGACAGTGCCAATCGCAATCGCCAAATGTTCCACCAATAAATTCACAGCATCATCAGCCCGTTTACCTGAATCACGGGTAATCGTTACTTGTACATTATCTGGAATGAAATTGCCCTTAAGCTCATCCAATTTATCCGCAATGCCTTGCGTCACCACCACCGCATTGGTGCCACGTTTTTTAGACAAAGCAATAGAAACCGCAGGTGTTTCTGGCTCGCCCTCAATGACATGTTCGGAAGCTGCGCCAAAGGCAATGCGGTGCAGTTGATTAGCCTCAGACACACCATCAGAGACACGCGCAATATCACGCAAGTAAATCACCTTACCTTGCCATGAACCAACAACCAGTTGCCCAACTTCTTGCGCGGTTTTTAGATAACCATCCAACCAAACTTTAACAATCTGATTATCGCCTACCAGTTGTCCAACATTTCCACCGCGATTCGCAGCTTGTAACGTATGATGCAAGGCATCCAAAGCGATGCCATAGGCTGCCATTTTTGCAGGGTCAATCTGAATACGAATCTCATGATCCTGACCGCCAATAATGTCCACGACAGATACACCTGAAAGTGGTGCTAATTGATCACGCACACGCTCTGCCAAGCGTTTTAGTGCCAAACCATCCATGGCTTGCGATGAAAGTGTTATCACAGATACGGGCACATCATCCACATCCATCGGCTTAACCAATGGCTGTGATGCCCCAGCTGGCAAACGATCCAAATTATGCATAATTCGATCATATAATTTCACAAGACTGGCTTCTTTATCTTCGCCAACCTTAAACATCACCGTCACCACACCCATCGAATCCATCGATGCACCATAGGTATGTTTTACACCTGTCATTTCACGCAACACCATTTCAAGTGGGCGCACAATAAGGTTTTGTACTTCTTCAGGGCTAGAGCCTTGCATATGTACAATAACATTGGCTGCCGGCACATCAATTTGAGGATTTTCTTCGCGTGGCGTAACCATCAGTGCCAATGCACCAATGAGAAAAATAAGGATACTAATAATTGGCGTTAAATTGCTTTGCATCGCAAACTGACCAAGTTTGCCGGCAATATTTAACGGCGCTTCAGCATGTTTCAATTCATTCATGACTAAGCTTCATGCCCGTTTTTAATGCTGGTTTACCACCCCAAACCACTTGCTCACCATCATGCAAACCCGCCAACACCTCAAGTTTACCTTGATAAGCCTGACCTATACGAATCAAGCGGTAGTGCACAATCGATGCTGCATCCATCACATACACTGCATGCAAGCCTGCTTGTGTTATGACAGCCTTCTCTGGAACCAACAAGGCTTTACGCATACCCATCTTGAATTCTGCTTCGGCATACATGCCAGGGTGAATATCTTTCATGGAAGGTAGAGACACCTTCACCAAAAATTGATGTGAAATAGGGTCTGCAGCCTGTACCACTTGGCGAACAACACCCTTAAAATGCTGCTTCAAAGATGCTATTTCCACATCAACAGCGTCATCTTCATGAATCTGCCCAACAAACTGCTCGGAAACATAGGTCTCAACCAATAAACTACTCGGATCTTCCAATGTTAGAATTGGCATGCCAGGTGAAGCCAAGTCACCCTTTTCCATACGCTTTTCAACCACCACACCACGCACTGGTGAAATCACTTTTGCATAACTTAACTGATGTTTCGCCTGCTTTACCTGTGATTTTGCTACCTCATAACGCAACTTCACTTTATCAAACTGCTGCGGTGTCACCGCACCTTCATGGAGTAAACTTTCATAGCGTTGCAATTCAAGTTTTGCATTATTTGCATCGGCTTTTGCCTGAATTAAAACCTGTTTAGCATTCACAGGGTCGATATATAACAATACCTGCCCCACTTTGACTTGATCACCTTCGCGCACTTTAATATCACTGATATAACCAGGTAAACGCGAGCTAATCGAAACACGATGATCCGATGTTACAATACCACTGGTCACATAATGCACAGGAATTTCTTGCAGTGTTAGGATCAAGTTATGCGCAACTGTACTGCTTTGCAGCGCAACAGGCATATCCTCTGCGTCTTTATTACAAGCAGTTAAAGTGCCTATAAACAATATACTTATAGCCAAAACTATTGCCGATTTCATAATACTACTCCCTCATCTAATAGCCCAGCAGACAGCAGCAATGCTGCCTGAGCAATCATCATATCTGAGCGTGCATGCACAATCGCTACTTGCGAATCATCCATGGCAACTTGCGCATCAAGCACCTCAGAAGTTGTTTCCAAACCTTGTGTATATCGCAACGACAAAATACGCAGCGACTCTTTGCTTTGCTGAAACACTTCTTGCTCACGATTTAGCTTTCTTTCAGCAATTTCCAATGCTCGCCACGCCTGCCGAATCTGATTGGCAATCACATGCTTCTGATCTGCAATTTGCCACTGCAATGCTGCATAAGCCGATTCCGCCTGCCGTTGTTTAGCATGATCAGAACCACCATTAAAAATATTCATACTTACTGTAACACCGACCATAGCATTACCATGCTTAAGGGCTGGTGTTGCACTGTTCCACTCTTGCGCAGCCACCAAATGAACCTGTGGCAAGTTGCCAGCATAAGCAATGTCACGCTGCAAAGATGAAGCCTGCCAACGCTGTTGCATGGCTTGAAAATCCAAGCGTCTCTCACTTGCGTGTTGCAACAAATCACTCAAAGACTCATCACTTAAGCGAATATTAGGCTGCGATAAAACCGCCTGACTCAAAGGCTCTTTAGCACCCATCAACAAAGCCAATTGCTCCAAACTAGCCTGATAAGCATTGGCTGTTTCATCCACTGCCAACTGACGGCGCAATACATAAACATGCGTATTCATCACATCACTTACCAATGCCATGCCTTTATTTCGCAAAGCCTTTGCATCAAACCAACGCTTCTCTGCTGCCTTAACTGATTGTTTATTTTTTTCTAGTTGCTCTTCATATTGCAGAGCTTGCATATATGTTACGATGGTTTGATAAATACGCTGTTGTTTTTGAAATTCAAAATCCAAAGTCGCAGCTTCAGCATTACCTTCAGCTTGCTTCTGTGCAGCTTGCAATGCCCCACCTGCAAATAAAGGCAGACTTAACCCCAAACGCGATTGGTAATTCTTCTGATAAGCAGGATTATTCAACACATTGGGCGCAAAGTCTGCTGCTGTAACTGATTGTTGCTGCAGCTTATCACCAAAGACCTTTAGCGGTGAGTTGCTATAAGTCCAAGCCGTCGATACATCCACACGCGGCAAGCGTTTACCCTGCACATCATTCACGCGTTCATGGGCTTGATCAACATGCTCAGACTCAGCTAACAATCCGCGATTATGGCTTACCACCTGAACAATGCTCTGCTGCAAAGTTAACGGCTCAGCAGCTTGTAATATATTAGGCATAATCAAGCATATTGATATTATTATATAATGCTTTTTTAATATGTTTAACAACAAAAACACGTTTATATCTCCCTCACTACTTTCTATCTTAGATCAAACTTAATCGTTCTTATAAATCAGGGCAATAAATAACTTTCAATGCTTGAATCAATTCAGAAAATGCAGGGTTTGTAAGCCGATAATATACTTGCTGCCCACGTTTCTCACTCACAATCACACCCAAACCTTTCATTTTAGACAGATGCTGAGAAAGATTAGATTGTGATGATTTAGTAACTTTTTCCAAGTCACCCACACACATTTCACCATCCATTAAATGACACATAATAGTCAGCCGCGTTTCATGCCCAAGAGCCTTTAGCCCTTCCGTTGCTTTTTGAAGATTAGTCTCTGGTATCAACATATTGCGAATCATATAATAACATAATTATATTAGCAAGTAGTGATTTAATACATTTCAAACAAAGTGCCCAGCAAAAGAAATAATAATATCTAGGGCACCTCGAAAAACCTCGCACGAGTTAAACGACGTTGATTTTCGCTCATAGCAAGGCGCAATGAAATGAGTCATAGCATCGCTATTGCCCATTTTATTCAACGCAGCTAGGGGTGAAAAGCACAAGTTTGGCGAAATGCCGAGGTTTTTCGAGGTGCCCTCTAGTCTAATATCTAGTAAAGAGTAACGATATTTCCGACATTCCGCACCTCTTCTTCTTAGGTTTTCTATTTAAAAAACACCTGAAATTAACCCGTTAAAAAGCTTCTAACCTATTGATATTTATGGTATAATAATTACTTCTAAGGAGGCTATAAATGGC
>JALUXZ010000246.1 GCA_027018935.1 Mariprofundaceae bacterium | reverse complement strand
GCTCAACTTCCCTTTGATTTCGGATACAGAAACATTGTTGTGTGAAGCCTTCGATGTATGGCGTTTGAAGAAGAATTACGGCAAAGAATATATGGGTATTGAACGTTCAACCTTTATCATCAACCCTGAAGGCAAGGTGGCTGAGGTGTGGCGAAAAGTGCGTGTAAAAGAGCATGTGGCAAAGGTTCTGGAAGCACTTAAAGGGCTACAAGGCTGATTGAATAATGTTTCAAGATAAAAACATTCTGCTTGGTATCGGTGGCGGCATTGCTGTGTACCGTGTTGCAGAATTGGCGCGCCTGTTCATCAAGCAAGGTGCGAATGTACGCTGTGTGATGACAAAATCGGCATGTGAGTTTGTTACGCCGCTTACCTTTGAGGCATTAACAGGTGAAGCAGTACATACGGATTTGTTCGATTTAACGTCGGAAAGAGAAATGGGACATATAAAGCTCGCACGCTGGGCAGATGCGGTGCTTATTGCACCTGCGACGAGTAATCTTATTGCTAAATTGGCGCATGGTATAGCGGATGATTTGCTCACCACCATGATGCAAGTTTGTGATGCGCCTGTATTGCTGGCACCAGCCATGAATACATCTATGTGGGAATCAGCCGCGACACAGCGCAATCTGCAAACATTACAAGCCGATGGTATGCATGTGTTAGAGCCAGCAAGTGGTGCTTTGGCATGTGGTGAGCAGGGCATCGGGCGTTTACCCGAACCACAAGCCCTCGCAGATGCGCTATTGCCATTGTTATTGCCACAAACTTTGCAAGGGCAACGTTGGGTCATCAATGCAGGGCCAACGATTGAGCCTTGGGATGCTGTGCGTGTATTGAGCAATCGCGCATCGGGAACCTTGGGGGCAAGATTGGCACAGTATGCTGCGGCTATGGGGGCAGAGGTTAGTTTGATTGCAGGTGTTGGAGCGCCGATATTGGGCTGCGATGTTTCGCGTGTGAATGTGACAACTGCGGAAGAGATGCTGCAAGCTTGTGAGAAAGCGGCGCAAGGCGCAGATGTGTTTATTGCTACAGCAGCGGTCAGTGATTTTCGTTTTACTGAGGTATCGGAGCAAAAGGTGAAACGTGGTGATACGCAGCAACTTACTGTCCAACTCACTGCCAATATGGATATTGTGGCTAGCATTGCTCATATGGAAAATCGACCGAAAAAAGTCATCGCATTTGCTGCGGAAAGTGAAAACCATGTGGAATATGCCAAAGCAAAATTGCTGAGAAAAGGTGTGGATGCCATTGTTGCCAATGATGTGAACAATATGGCTTCGGACACCGCTTCTGGCTGGTGGATTTCTAATGCAAAAGATGAGATAAATGGGAAAATCATTGAAAAATGTAATAAAATGCAATTTTCACAAGAAATTATCAAAAAAGTAATGGAGTTAGCACCATGAATGGTCACAATACCAATGTTAAAATTCAAAAACTTCCACATGGTGAAGGCATTGATTTACCTTTTTATGCTACCACCCATGCCGCAGGGGCAGACTTGCGAGCTGCCATTACTGAAGATGTGGCGATTGAATCGGGTGAGAAGGCTTTGATTAAAACAGGTTTTGCCATGGCATTGCCTGATAATTTTGAAGCGCAAATTCGCCCACGCTCTGGTTTGGCACTTAAGCATGGTATTACTGTGCTCAATAGCCCCGGCACGATTGATGCAGATTATCGGGGTGAAATCGGTGTGATTCTTATCAATCATGGCAAAGAAGCATTTACTGTGCAGCGCGGTGACCGCATTGCGCAAATGATTATCGCACCGTTTGTGCAAGCTGATTTTCAATGTGTCGATACACTGGATGAGACTGAACGTGGGGAAGGTGGTTTTGGTAGTTCGGGGAACAATTAAGTATGCCTGAATATGGTGAAGGCTCGGCGAGTTATGGTGCAGCAGGTGGCTTGTCTGGGCTGCAACAGCTTGTGAAAGATTTTTACGATGTGATGTGCAACAACCCTGCTTATGCGGTGATTCGTGATATGCACCCCAAAGATTTGACTGTATCGGAAGATAAGCTGGTGTGCTTTTTAAGTGGTTGGTTGGGTGGTGAGCGTTTGTTTGCCAAGAAGTTTGGCAGCATCAGCATTCCGCAAGTGCATGCACATTTGGTAATTCAGGAAAAAGAGCGCGATATGTGGCTAGACTGTATGCAAGAAGCATTGGAAAAACAGCCTTATTCAGATGGTTTTAAGGTATATCTACTGACGCAGTTAAAGGTTCCCGCTGAAAGAATTCGTATGGCTTGTGAGCGACGACTTTAGTTTTCTATGAAAACCGAGATGTTGAGACATATGGATCCCCGCATTAGCAAGGGTGACGCTCGGGCAAATCAATTTATGATTAGCTATAGTTTGCGATTTTAGGGTTTCTCATGCCGACCGATGTAGCCCAACGGGCGAATGGCAATGGTGTTGCGAATGGTTGTACAAATCTTTCCATCGTTGCGTACATAGTGCATTTCAAAACAAGGTGTTGAACGCTGATGTTCGAGTAGTTCTTGTTTAATGGTTGCGATTTGTTCATCACTTAAATCAAAATGTAAAATTAAATCCGAATTTCCCACGCGTAAAAATTCCAATTCCAAATGTTTGGTGGCAACACGATAACCTGGAAAATGTTTTACACATGCGATGGCGGGCACAGGATCAGCAAGGTTGGCTTGATAACCACCAAACATATTACCCGCAGCATTTTTCGATACCCAGGTAAGAGGCAGCTTGATACGAACGTGTTTCCAGCCCTCTGCATGCTCGATAACTTTGGGTCGCATCATCCAAAAGGGTGGATACCATGCGAAACGGCGTGTCTCGGAAAGAAAACCAAGCTTGGTTAGGACGTGTTTGGGTTTATCATCCATGGTGTTTTAAATGTGGTCGATATTTGTGTAAAGTCAAATGGCAGATGATTTTCTTTAAAGTTTATAATCTAGGACAGGCTTTAACATGGAGGTGCGCCCAACCATAATATCAACAGCTTTGCGCAAACGCTTGAATACAGAATCCTGACAATAAGGAATGCCATGTTTTTTACAGACTTCGACCACTTTGGGTTGCACATATTGATATTGGCTTAAGGGAATATCGGGCCATAGGTGGTGCTCGATTTGGTAATTTAGCCAGCCATAAAAGAAATCATTGCTATCGGATCCTGTGGGATAGTTGACCGAACCGAGAATTTGTCTTAAATAAAACTCACCTTTACCTTTGCCACGTTCTTCAAACATCATGACATCATCACCAGCATGGTTGGGTACAATGACTAAGAATGTATGCATGTTTGTAAATATTTCTGCCATAATCGAGGTGAGTAATACGCTTATAACCGCAGCACTACCCAATGGTAAAAATAAAAGCGGTAATAAGATAAAACGAAAGGCAATATAAGGTAAAATGCTTTGCAGCCATAAAGCTCGCCCGCGTTGATTTAAAGGGTTCCAACTACCATGGTGACTTATGACTGCAGATTGTCCTTTTTGCCGAGCACGGCTTAAGTGTAGTTCTTTATGGGTTCGTGGAGCGTAATACACAATTTTCCAAACCCCGGTAAAAGCAGCAATCATCAAAAAGCGTAGAAACATTGGAATCTTTGATTGACGGAGCCATTTCAAGTTATGTTGTAAATGATCAGGGTCGCGTTTTTCACCCAAATTATAATGATGTAATATATCATGTTCTTGATGCCAAGCATCGGGGGTAATCCAATCGGGCCAATCAAGGAAGCGCCGCCAGCCCTTGGCAAATTTTTTACTGGTATAACTCTTGGGAACACTGTCTATTTTATCATAGCCTTTGTGCACAATCGGGTGAGTCATTTGAGTCCAGCGTGTAAAGCTTCCTTGGCTGATAAGTAATGCGGAAATAGGGTTGGGAAGAATCCATGCGGTTGCATAACCAATGCAGGAACAAATGCGCCCCCAGCGTTCCATCTTCTTTAAGTGTGCGAAGTCATCCTCACCAATGCGTGATAATACATCCTTATGAATGGCATCCAAATCTTTTGCCAACTGTTTTCGATCCACGGTTTGATAACTGTTTAAACTCACAAAGTCCCCTCTATTCACCTGTAAAGCCCGCACCTTAACATAACTTTCTTTGGAAATGTTGCCTGTGCTTACTGATATGCATTAAAGTTATATTTTAATGAAATAATAAAATAAGTTAAAAAACAATATTTGATAAGTTTACTTGCTCATAACTGGCATTTAAAGGCAGAATAATGAAAGTTAAATGTAAGATTATTTAGAAGTATAATGAATTAAGCAGCGTTCGTCATTCCCGTGAAAACGGGAATCCAGCTTCATTCTAATATAAATAGATGCCTGATAAAAGAACTCGGGTATGACGGTAGCTCTAAACCTGAATTGCTATATATTGTAACTAGATGTAGTCATTCATTCCCACTTAAAGACAGGCTTTTCTAATTTTTTAGGAGGCTTGATGTCTGTGCGATATTGCAATGCCAAGCCACTGAGAAAATTGCGCAAGACCTGATCTTTACACATACGATAATGTTTATGTTCGGGCTTGCGGAATAAAGCACTGAGTTCGTGTTTACTAAAGCGAAGATTTGCTAAACTTAAAACGTTTACGACATCATCATCTTTTAAATTGAGTGCAATCCTTAGCTTTCTGAATACAATATTATTGTTCAAACATTTTTCAGGCTCTGGCTGTGAGCCTTCTCTTTTGCCACGTTTATCATTGATCAAACCATTAAGAAAAGTCGCCAGTTCGCATGCGCCTAGCTCTTGTAATGCTGGATCATCATCCTTCTTCAACCAAGCACTGACCTGCTCACGTGTTACCTCGGAATCAGCCAATGCAAACAAAGCAATCATTTTTGAATCACTAAAATCAAAGGCATAACGTATGCGCCGTAAAATATCGTTATTGGTCATTACTCAGGTATCTCCATAAACAAATCAAACAATGAAGCATTTATATAGTAATTATGCTTGCTAACTTTTTGTTTTTGCAAAAAATCATGTTCGACCAATAAGTTAAGGTAACGCGTTGCCGTTAAACGGCTAACGTGTAATTCATCTTTTACAGCATCTATCTTGGTATAGGGATGTCGAAATAAAAGATTGAGTAAGTCTTGGCTATAAATTTTTGGCAACTCATCCCGAAAACGATGCTTATATGAGATCATCAGGTGTTTAATATTTTCAACGATATGGATGGTCTGTTTTGCTGTGCTTTCAATGCCATCCAACATATAAAGCAACCACGGCTCCCAATCACCTGACTCCCGTGTTTCTTGTAAAAGTCGATAATAATCAGCCTTATTTTGAATGATATAACGGCTTAAATAAAGCACTGGAATATCCAACAAGCCTTTAGCTACCAGATAAAGAATGTTAATGATTCGACCTGTCCGACCATTACCATCATAAAAGGGGTGAATACTTTCAAATTGAAAATGAATAACCGCCATCTTAATAAGTGGATCAACATCAAGCATGTCATCATGATTCATAAATTGTTCCAAATTATTCAATAAGTGAACAATATCTCCATGATTTTGGGGTGGCATATAGATCATCTCACCTGTTTTATCATTTTTTAACGATGTTCCCGGCAGCTTGCGAATGCCTGCATCGTTTTGCTCAAGTTCCTTATGAATTTTAAGAATATGATTGATGGTTAATAGCTTTTCTTTATGAATACAGGAAAAACCATATTTTAGTGCGGATGAATAGCGACTGACTTCTTTAGCAGCTGGGTTCCCAATAAATTCTGAAAATAATTCAGCTTTATAAAGCTCATCATGCGTTGTGATAATATTTTCTATCTCCGAACTATCTTTTGCCTCTTGCAGAGAAAGTGTATTAATAAGCATAGGTGTCTACACAAGTTTATTGTGGTTAATATGGGTAAAATGAGTTCCATAGTTCAGGCTTAGAATATCACATAAATATGTTTTAACTTATTGATATTACTGTATAATATTTCAGTATG
>JALUXZ010000245.1 GCA_027018935.1 Mariprofundaceae bacterium | reverse complement strand
CTTTTATGAAATCACAAACTGTGACTTCAAGTTGAGGATACCTTGTATAAACAATCTAGTCAGTCTAGTCTACTTGTCTGATTAGGAGGATACGATGACAACATGGCAACTACAAGATGCAAAAGCGCGTTTAAGTGAAGTGATTAAATCTGCGGTTCAAGAAGGCCCGCAAGAAGTCACTGTGCGCGGCAAGCCGTCAGCCGTTATCCTTTCTGTTGAAACATACCAAGCCATGAAAAAACAGCGTCCTGATTTTGTATCTTTTATGCAGCAGTCGCCATTATTGGGTGAAGATATTGATGTGACACGCTCTGAATCATTAACACGAGATGTTTCTCTGTGAGTTATTTACTGGATACCAATGTGTTATCCGAGTTGGTGCGCCCCAAGCCTAATACTTCGGTGCTTTCATGGTTTTCTAGTGTGCCTGATGAAAGTTTATATATCAGCGCATTGACCATTGGTGAAATTCGTAAGGGTGTAGAAGGCGTGCCTGATGCAAGGCGTAAAGAGAAGTTAAGGGTATGGTTAGAGCATGAGCTGCCTGAATGGTTTGGTAAGCGTGTATTAAGTATTGATGGTGATGTTGCAGAGCGATGGGGAAGACTACAAGCACAAGCTAAACGACCCGTGCCCGCCATTGATAGTCTTCTTGCAGCGACAGCTTTGCACCATGAATTACGCATGGTGACACGAAATGAAAAAGATTTTGATTATCAAGGGCTTGAAGTAATTAACCCATGGAACATTTGATATGAGACGAATGGTATGCCTTACAGGAAAAAGGGTAGCATCCCTCTCAATTTATCTTCCCCTTTTTCCAGCTGCAGACAAAAAGCCTATTGATTTTGTGTGCCAGTCAGATAATAAAAGTATGGAAGGGGTGGGCTCTGCCTTTTTTATATTAATAATGGAGCATATTAATGACATCAGAAATTACTATTAAGAAGAATACTTCCCTTGAAGGCATAGAAAAATATTGGCTTCATAACTTACTAGAGAACCTCGTTTTTAATATTACGCAACAGTCATCATTTCAACTATTTGTCGAAGGAATATCACTTGGTTATCTAGAAGAGATAATTAAGCGAGGAACAACTATATCTATAAACCTTAAATATGTTAAGGCGGTTAATGAAGAGGAAGATTTTACAGGCTTTCCTCCCATTCTTCACTCTATTTTTGGGTTGGAACTTTTACATGTTTGCAAGTGCGTCTATTTAGATGACGGAGGGAAGAACAAAAACTGGAAATCTGAAATTGGAAATTACGTTTGGAAGAATGTTTTAAACAACGCAGGGAGTATTTCTTCGGGAAAAAAAGTTTATCTTATTTCAAGGCATGGGTATGAAGTTCCAAGGCGATTAAGAGAAGACCCCGCAGTAATTAATTTTCCGACGTTAAGTTTCTTTAAGACTGCTATATATCCTTTAATTTTGAGCATGAGAGGTTCAAAAGAATTAGGGTTCGCTGAGACAGCTCTTATTGAATGGATACATCAAATAGCTGAAAATGCATATCAGCATGGCTCGATGGATAATTCAAAAAAAACTATTGATGGATATAGAGGTATATACTTACAGAAATATATTCTGAATAATGAGGTTCAACGTGATGAATTTCCTGTGAAAGTACAGGAGTATATAACTAAAGTTATTAAAGAGAAACCTTGGGAGAGTAAAAAGGTAATTGTTAATTCTGCAACTGTATGTGACTTGGGTATTGGAATTCAGAATACTCTAACGTCTTCTGCTCCTTCTTTTGACCTTTTAAACTCCGCGTTTAAAGATGGAGTGACTCAAAAAAACGTAGGTAGTAAAGAAGCGGGCTATGGGCTGGGTCAAGCATTGAATGCAGCTAAAAATTTACAAGCTCTGTTGTATGTTGTTTCTTCAAATCTTGTTGCTTCACTCGACCTTTCCATAGATACGAATAACCGAACTAGCCCTCTCAAGTTCGAAATGGAACTCTCTAAAGAGCATGGTACATCCATATCACTTGTCTGGTTGACAGTTTTATGAGTATAATTATAAAAAAAATATGGGGAGATGACGTTGCGATTCTTACGGATAAGTTAAAGCGTATTCCGTCTGTTGAAAAAAACATGGCTGACTTCTTTGTTTTTAAAGTTAGTCAGGTTTTAATTGAATCATTAAAAGGGGCTGAGACAGCCAAAAAAGAAATTACCGGCAGAGCCCAAAAAAAACCAGTTTATCTTATTAGGTTCGATAATATACTTTCTAAGTTTGAAGTTATTCAGGTGCTTGAAAGTAGCCTGTCTATAGTGAATGATGAAAAGCTATTATACAAAATAAGAAAATCTGACTTATGTGAAATAATTGACTCAAATACAGACTGTCTTATAAAAGCACCTTCAGGTATTCACTTTGTAACACCATCAAATAAACATGTTATAGAGTTCTTAAGAGTCGCAGATGCTTTGCATTCATATAATGCACTGGACAGGTTATCTTTTTGGCTACAAGAGCATATATCTAAAGCATCTGGGATTATTGTAGACTCATGGAGCTTGGTTTCTGTCGTTCTAAATTCTCAGCAGTTAATGGGAACAAAAATTCCTTTTGATTGTTTTAATGAACATATATTGAATGATGAAGCAAGCGCACTTGCTACCTTAAATAAGTTTTCAAAAAGAATTCCCTCAGAAGGTCCTTTATTATGTGTTATAAGCATATCGTCAAGTGGTCTTTTTGCGCAAAAATTAAGCCAGGTAGTTGAAGAGTCACAAATATTAAACTCATTAGAAGTTTTACCATTGTATTCGTTCAAAAGTTATGATGGTGAAGATCAACCGTTAGCTAAATTAGATTTCGATATTGAATGTTATGATGAAAAGGTCTGTATATTTTGTGAAGCGGGTGATAGAGCGAATTCATATGTTATTGACCCCAAAGTTTATTACCCACGTAAAAATGAACTAAAATTACTTAGATTTAAGAAAACACTTGTTTGTGATAAGGGTACCAAGTCACCAGCATCAGATTTTATTCATAAATATGGCTCAATTCAAGGAGGTTTAGTTGTACATAAGGATGACCCCAATGATGGTGAGAACCCTAGACATCATGCATTTTATATTGATTTGTTAACTTTGCTGAAGGACAAGGATTTCAGGGCTGATGTTGAACAGCGACTATCTGACTTTGCGAGTAAAAATGGGCAACCAACTGTTGTGATTACTCCCCCTCATGATGCGGGCAGGGAGCTGGGGGGGATGGTAGAAGAACTATGGGGTTCTACACATATGGAGCATCATAACCTTATGGATTTATCAGAAGAAGAGCAAGAAAATTTAACTCTTGCGGAACACATCTGTTTTTTAGATGACGTTTTTATTACAGGCGCTAGAGGAAGCCAATATCTAAGGTCACTGAGAGAAGAATTTGGAGAAGGTGAACTTTTAAAGCTAAAAAAAATAACGTGGCTTCCCATTGTCGCACGGCCACCTTCAAAGAAAGACATTCAGGCTTTCGAGGATAGTATAAGTAATCACTCAGGGTGGGAGACAATGTTTTCCCCAGTGTTTGTTTTTGAACTCCCTCATTGGACGAGCAAGATAGATTGTCCTTGGTGCCAAGAGAGCATGGTTCTTGAAAAAAAGATAGGTGCCCAGTTTGAGGAACCAGTTTGGTATAAAGATAGGCGTTCATTGCTTTCCTCTGGAGGTATAGGTACAGAGCCCTTATTTATACTACCTAATACTGATAGGAAGGTGTTAGGTAAAGCATCTGCATTGGGAGAAGAAGGGTGTACTGAGATACAATTACTGTTTTTAATTTCATCAGGGCTCCAAATTATGAGAAATGATCCCGTTCAACCATTAGGAAGAGATTTGTTACAAAGTTATGTTCTCCGTTGGTATGACAATGAAGAAAACGCTACTTTTATGCGATATTCTGAGCCATTAATTCAAACTGTCTTTTTAAAAACATTGAAAATGGATGAATGGCATGATGATGTTTTTAAGGAAGATATTCTAACCTTTGCGAGGAATATTATTGCATCTAACGCAGAATTAGCAGCAGGGGAGCTTGTAGTATTTTTTAACCGTACAAAACCTTTACATTGTCTGCCAAGTTCCTTTGTTGAAGGAATTAAAAATAAGTGTAACGATAAGGTTTTTCCATTATTATTAGAAAGATAAAATTTCTTTATTAAAATAATAGGGTTAACTTATTTAATTTTACCCATTGAGTACGAATAAGTCTGATAAATAAATGTAGCTAGGCACTGTTTAAACTTGATGTATTTATATTAACTGTCTTAATCTGGCGGATGAGCGTAGTTCGGGGGACACAATATATAATTATTTGATTATTCTGAGTGTGAAGTCAATGCACAAAAGTTGACTTCACTTCACATATTGATTATCTTGCATTTTATGGGTGAAAATGCGGATAGTATCATATGAAATATAATAAAATTAGCTATTTAGATAAGCTTGAGCAGTTGCGCGACTTCTATCCTATGTCGTCAGCGTTAATAGAAGCACTTGGCATTTCTCGCAACTCACTTCTCAATTGGCTTGATAGACCTGAATCGATTAAAGCGGAAAATCGTTTTAATATTGATGTGCTTTATTGCAAACATTTTGTTGTGCCTGAATGGGATAAGCCCAAACAAAGCTTTGATCCCGTTTTGTTGCCAGATGATATGCCCAATAATCATCATGTGCTTATGCCTTTTTTGCGCCGTATCAGCTATGGCACGATTGAGATTGAGCACCCTATCGATCAAGCACGCTTTGATAAAGCCATTGATGCGGAAAAGTTGCCAAAAAACATGTCCAAAAAAGAATTTCATGAAGCTTGGAATACATTTGTAAGCATCAAAGACTTGTGGAAAAAAATCATTGAGCATCAAGAGCCATTTGTGATTTCGGAAGAAAGTATCAAATACTTACACAATAGCTTTATGCGCGGCGTACATCCCAATGCGGGGTTTTATTCCAAACATTTGCGCATCATGGGAACACTTGAAAACTTTGATACAACCTTGCCAGAAGATGTGCCCGAAGAAATCAATCGTTGGGTATATAAGTATAACAACATCTCCACGCTTGAAGATATGGCAAAGGCGCACGCCCATTTTATTGCTATTCATCCTTTTGGTGATGGTAATGGTCGTGTTGGTCGGGCATTGCTTATGGCGCAATGCTTAAATGCGCGTTTGATGCCGCCTGTTTTTAACAGTGAGAACCGAGCGATATATTTCGCTGCTATGGAGCATGCCTTGATACATGGGCGACATGCACCTTTAATACGTTTATTTCACGAGGCTTCTACTTCTTAAATGAGGATGGATTCTTGGTTTAAATAACCAGCAAAAGCATATCAACTTTCCTATGCAATCAATGCAAAACGTTACCTTCACTTATCGTTTATCAGCTTCCAAATACAAATAACTGAATCCAGCCGCAGCACCTACCCCAGCATTTTTGATATTCACAGGTTGCAGTGAAATGCTTTTATCATCTTTTTCAATCGGTGATGAATCACCAGCAGAAATTCCCAATGTCGCATTGCCAGCAGCCCCAGAATATTTACCTGCTAAGCGATAGTTACTTTGCCCCGAATCACTAGCAAGCACTCCATAAATAATGTTTTCATGCTTGCCAAGCCCTATATCAACACCGAACTTGATGCCTGTCTCACCTTTATAATATTCCACAATACGTTTGTCTTTAGATGTAAATGTACAGCGAATCTCTTTGCTGGAATGAATAAGCAAATTCAAACCTGAGTGTGGTAAAACTTTACATTCTAGCATACCAATCGCCTGCTTCGGAACATCAACATGTTCAGCAAATGCATAGCCAGATGGCAGCAATAATATGAGCAAGTACAATACAGTAGCGTTTCGCTTCATAAGGCTCTCCTTTATACTTGAGAATCAGTCGCTATAAATTAGCAAATATTTCTATTACAGCATCAAACATTATAGACCTTATATCATCAGTTGGTGGGTTTATTTATTCTCTGCTTCAATTTGCCATGCCATCAGATTATCGTCACTCCCGCGAAGGCGGGAGTCCACATTAAGCCTTGCAGCGACTGGATTCCCGCCTTCGCGGGAATGACGCTTGATAGAGTTGGTGGATTTATTCCCTACTTAGAGCTTCCTCAGAAAGTCGTTTGTTACATTTTTTCCACCAAAGGGCACAGAGAGAGAGGTGCATGTGAA
>JALUXZ010000244.1 GCA_027018935.1 Mariprofundaceae bacterium | reverse complement strand
CGATAATTTTGAACCCAAATTAAGCCGTGATTGCCCCTTATCTTTGAGCAAAGCACGCATTTTTTCCGTCACCACACCAAAATCAATGTTTACAGGGCATGGCGCTTCACATTTATGGCAAATGGTGCAGTGATCGGCGACATCATGTAAGCCTTCAAATTGCTCAAATGAAATGCCCGTACCTGTTTGTGATTCATATAAAAAAGCTTCAATAATAGAGCCTGATGCCTGAATCTTATTGCGTGGTGAATACAGCATATTGGCACGCGGAAAATGCGTGTTACAAACAGGTTTACACTTACCACAACGCAAGCATGGGGAAATTTCTTCGGAAAGTTCGGTTAAATCTGCCGCTTCCATAATCACCGATTCATGTTCAAGCAAATTAAAACTTGGTGTATAAGTCAGGCTTAAATCCAAGCCGGGCTGCAGTTTTCCACGGTTAAACACATCATTCGGATCAGATTTTTTCAAATATGCTGCCGTTTCCTGCAATACTTCATCACTCAAAAAGTTTAACTTCGTAATGCCAATGCCATGCTCACCTGAAATCACGCCACCAAGCTCTTCAGCCTTTGCCATCACCTTTTCAACCACATGATGAGCGCGACGCATCATCATATAATCATTGGAATTTACAGGGATATTGGTATGCACATTGCCATCACCAGCATGCATATGCGTTGCCACAACCACACGACTGGACAGCACCCGTTGATGCGTATCACGAATTTTGGATAATAAGGTCTCATTGCCACGCAGACGATCCAAAATCGGTGCTTCCACCTCTTTACGATAAGAAATACGCACATCACCACGTTGAATCACACGAAACAGTGATTCGGTCTTTTTATACGTTAGCTCACCCGCATGATTTCCTTTCAACGTCGCATCAATCAAGTCAGCCACATCTTTGGCAGGTTCATCCAAGCCTTTGAGCATGCGCAACCAATTCTGGCTAACCATTGCCACCACTTGCAGGCATTCATCAATTTTATCTTCTAAAAACACATCATCTTCAAGGTTTAATTCTTCACGAATCAATTGGTTATCTGAATTTAGACGACGTTTGGTATCACTAAGATACTCATCCAAACCAGCAATAATATCGAGCTTGTTGGCAATCGAATTTTCAATATTCAAATGCTCAACATAATCATTGTATTCAGATAAACGTGGCAATGGAATCACCACATCTTCATTCATTTTAAAGGCACGGGTATGCTTGGCAATAGCTGCCATGCGTCCTCTATCACCCCAAAAACGCCCACGATCTTCTTTGGAAATCGCTACAAAACCTTCACCATTACCCTGCGATGCAATCTTGCAAATATCTGAACATGCCTGTGCAACAGCGGCTTCATCATCACCTGAAATATCAATCAACAATACTACACGTGGACGTTCCCGACGGGTTGATTTCGACACATAATTAATCGCTTTGACATACTTCTCATCGAAATGTTCAAAACCTTCAATATAAGCAGCATCCATGGCATCGACATGGGTTTTAATGCCCACCAAGGCCTTGGTTGCATCATCAAGCTGTTGTCCAAAAAACTCACAACAAACCGTACGTGTCACATCATATGCACGGTGTAATACAAAGGTTGCTTCGGTGATAAAACCATCGGTTCCCTCTTTCTGAATGCCTGGCAAACCACCCATGGCTTTACGTGTTACATCTTTACCCAAGCCTTCTTTTCTAAAAATCGAGCCTGCAATATGCATGACTTCTTCAGAAATATGGCTACCATCTTTACCTGATGTGCGTGTAACCTTGAATGACACTTCATCTTCATCATGCAACTTGCCCATATTGTGATTCAGTCGCTCTACTTCCAACCAGTTACCATCAGGTGTCACCATCTTCCAAGCAAGAAGATTATCAACGCAAGTACCCCAAATCACGGCATGTTTACCACCCGCATTGGATGCAACATTGCCACCAATCGTACATGCCCAAAGGCTGGTCGGATCGGTCGCAAACACATGTGGCTTGGAAGCTTCCATGACCTTGCCTGTCACCGCACCTGCCAAGGCTGTAATCGTTGCCACGTCGCCTTTATCGCCAATATTACGTGTTTCTACTTTACCAATATGATCAAATTTTTCGACATTAATCATCACCGCATTATTCGATAAAGGCACCGAACCACCACACAAGCCAGTACCGCCACCTCGTGGAATAATCACCAAACCCATATCTGCAATAGCGCGTACCAAGCCTGGAATTTCATCCGGGGTATCAGGTGTTAACACACAAAAAGGTGCATGTGAGCGCCAATCGGTCGCATCGGTGGCATGATGGCTTAAGGTAAAGGCATCAAAATGAATATTGTTCGGATGAATATATTTGGCTAAAATCTTTTTGGTTTTACGACGTTTTTTAGGCTCTTCATCAAACCATGCATAAAACTCATTCAGCATACGTTCAGTACAAGCTTCTACTTTGAGCGCGCGTGGATTATCCGCCGCACCGCTGGTAATACGTTGCAAACGTTCTTGATGACGCTTACGCATCTGCTTCAAACGTTTGGGATGTTTCAGTAAATCATTCTTTAGAAAAACATTGCGCTCAATCACCCAAACATCGCCAAGAATCTCAAACAACATACGTGCTGAACGCCCTGTACGACGCTGCTCGCGTAATACATTCAAATCATCCCACAACTCCTCGCCTAGAAATCGTTTAACAATCTCACGGTCAGAATAAGAGGTATAATTGTACGGTATTTCACGAATATTTTCAGGCACTAAGCACTCCAAAGCGGCATTGATTCACAAAAAAAACGTATGATAGCCACCAAACATGAAAAAATCCTAAAATTTAAGCCCTTATAAGACAAAGGACTAAGAAAATACACCTACGATTTAATCAACCTATGCGGATAGCTGGTAAAAAACGCGCAATAATCAGTGTAAACAATAACACTGCGATGCCCAATACCCACATCACACTCACCGCACTTACCCCTGAAGCAATCGCCCATGTGTACAGCAGTGTTACGGTTAACATGGCTATATTCTCAAAGAAATGCTGCACTGCCACGGCATGACCACTGCCCACCGAGCGATGTCCAATATCCTGCAATACCGAATTAATCGGCACGACAAATAAACCACCGCAAACTCCCGCGATAAACAACACAAAACGAGCAGTCCAAACATCTGTAACAAAAACCAAACACAATACACTGATGCCCAAGCCATAAGCCGCCAGACGCGCACGCCGCAAATGCACCATTGGAATCAAGCGTGGCGCAAGCAATGCACCCACAGCAATACCCAGCGCAATAAATAGGGTAAGCAATGAAATATCTGTGCTTGTGGTCAGCAAAAGCACCACAGGAGCCCATGCAATAATCACCAAGCGTAAAATTACCGCAGCCGCCCAAAACAAGCTCACACCCAAGGTTGCAAAACGCGCCTTTGGTGTTGTCAAAAGTGTTTTAATTGTACTACGAAAGCTAGACCATACACCGTCATCCACACCCTTTTTATCGTGTGCCGCAGGTAAAGCATGCATCCATTTGGCGACCATCGCAGAAATAATATAAATCGTAAAAACACAAACGAGTGCGCCTGTAATCGAATGATCTGCAACGGCTGCACCCAGAACCATACCCAATAAAATAGCAATAATGGTCGTGCCTTCCACCCAACTATTGGCTTTCATCAAAGCATTATCACCCTTCACCAACTCTGGCAACACACCATATTTTGCAGGGCTATACATCGCAGCCCCCATACCGACGATGGCATAAGCAAGCAACGGTTGAACACCCAATAACATCAATCCTGCACCAACCGCTTTAAGTAAGTTTGCCAGCATCAATACTTGTGGTTTGGAGCGTGTATCGGCAAAAACACCGACCCAAGGTGCCAACACTACAAATGCCACCAAAAAACAACCTTGTAAGGCGGACACATACCAATCACCCTGCAAAGCGCCTTGCATTACCATGGCGACGGCAACAAATAAGATGGCATTGTCTGCTAAGGCAGTTAGAAACTGCGCACACAATAGCTTCCTAACCTCATTGTAGGTCTGTTGAGGCTTGTCTAATTGTGGCAATATTTCACTCATAGCACTTACTCAAGATAGCTCTTTCATCATCTCTGCTAACAATGCCTGCGCGGCTGGATAATGGACTTTTCCCGTACCCAAAAGTGGCACTTCAGCGACATATACATATTGACGTGGCACGTGTAATTCGTTGATACCCTGCTCTTTTGCATACATTTGTAACGGCTTACGCTCTGCTTCTTTGTAAGTGCTCATCAAGACTACTTGCTCACCTTTATGCGCATCACTCACCGCCAGAGCCACATGCATATGATCAGGCCAACATAAACCTGCCAATTCTTCTACTGCCGTTAATGAAATCATTTCCCCTGCCAGCTTGGCAAAGCGTTTTAAACGACCTTTAATATGTACAAAGTTGTCCTCATCAATATATACAATATCACCTGTATCATACCAAGCATCCACAGGTACTTGTAATACGCCAGGCTCATCATGCAATAAATAACCAGCCATGATATTTGGTGCCTTCACCCACAAACGCCCGCCCACTTCAATACCAGGAATCTCTTCCAGTTTATAACGCACGCCAGGTAAAAAATAACCCACAGAACCGACTTTAAAGTGCATCGGCGTATTAGCTGCAATCACAGGGCTGGCTTCTGTCGCGCCATAACCTTCAAAAATTCGCAAGCCAAACTTCTCCATCCATAACTGCCGCGTTTCATCTTGTAGTTTTTCAGCCCCAGCCACCACATAACGCAACGAATAAAAATCATAGGGGTGCGCATGTTTGGCATAACCAGCAAGGAACACATTGGTACCAAAAAGCAATGTTGCATTCACATCATACACCACTTCAGGAATCACCCGATAATGCAAAGGAGATGGATATAAAAATACCTTCATTCCCACCACCAGAGGCAACCAAACACCACCCGTCATACCAAACGAATGAAAAATTGGCATAGCATTAAAACACACGTCTCGACTGGTAAAGTCAAAACGCGATGCCAACTGTGCCACATTGGCTAGAATATTCGCATGTGATAACACCACACCCTTAGGTAGCCCTTCCGAACCAGATGTAAAAAGCACCATAGCCTCATCATCAGAAGCAATATGTTTCAATCGCCGTCTGATACTTCGTTCAGGATTACGCGCCGCCAATAATGCCGATATTTTTCCTGCAAATGTTACTTTTTCGCGAATATCTTCCAAATAAATAATGCGCGCATGTTTCTCCAAGTTTTCACATAATTCTTCTAAACCTGCTTTCTCAATAAAAGCCCGTGATGTAATCACTGTCTGAATCATCGCCGTTTCAAGTGCTGCCACAGCGGCTTTCACACCCATCGTATAATTCAGCATCGCTGGCACAATACCGCGCGACTGCAAACCCAAAATCGTCACAACACATGATGAAACATTGGGCAACAAAACCCCTACCCGCTCCCCTTGTTTGGCTTCATGGCGAAAAAGATTACCCAACAAAAAACTACGTAATATTAGCTGTTTATAATCAAGTGGTGTGCGCTCTAAATCTTCCAATATCAAATGATCAGAGCCATGAATATAAGCTGCTTCTGTAATCGCATCCCAAATACGACGTTGATAGTTGCTGCTTTGAAAAACCATCTCAGCCATAATTTCAGATAAAACACGCCCCGCTTCATTGCGGCGTTCTCGCCCACTTAATGTCTCAGGAAAGTCAAAACGATGGGCTGGCAAAATAGTGAGTTTAATCGTTGGAAACCAACGCAAGCGAAGTTGCCCACGCAGGCGTGAGAATGGTGTGTATTGTGCGCCATCAATACGAATCGGCAAAATATCAGCATCCGCCTTATCTGCCACCATACCAGGGCCTGGGTAAATCTTCATTAGCGAACCCGTTGATGTAATCCTCCCTTCAGGAAAAATGACAACTTTATGCCCTTCTTTAACATGTTTAATCAGGCTTTTCATCGCCATCGGATCGCCATGATCAACAGCAAAAAGTCGCGACCAACGCTTTAAAGGACTCATCCACCACTTATGATAATAACTGCTATGCACAGCATAACCAATATCTTCTGGTAAGAAGACAGACAACAAAATCGCATCCAAAAATGACGTGTGATTGGCAACAATCAGAGCACGCTCACCCACATCACGCAAATGCTCCATACCTTTAAGCTCAACACGATATAATAACCGCAAA
>JALUXZ010000243.1 GCA_027018935.1 Mariprofundaceae bacterium | reverse complement strand
CATTTCCTTCGCTATCGCGGTTGGATACAAAAGCTAGCTGTTTACCATCGGGGCTAAAAGCAGGCTCCAAATCAGCAAAGGTGTTGGTGGTTAACTGCACTAAGCCTGTACCATCTAAATTTTGCATCCATAAATCATAATTGCCATTGATCTCTCGGACAAAAGCAATCTGTTTACCATTGGGTGAAATGCTGCCGTCAAAAGCATTGGGAAGCATACTTAGCTCACTATTTGTGCGTTTGAAAACAAATAATGAAGGCTTATCGAACTTATTTTTTGTGCCTGTTTCGGAGCTTTTGTAGCCCATTTTATAATCAGTGAAATTGGAGTTATAGATTCGCCAATTTTGACCAAATATTTCACGGTCAGGGACTCGAGCAAATTCATTGAGTAACTGATTATGACGAATTTTTTGCAAGGTGGCATCAAAACACCAAATTTGGGCATCCGAAGATGCATTTAAATGTTGAGGTATCAGCCCCCCTCTAAACAATGCCATATTGGCAATGGCAATATGAGCATCACCTTTACCTTGCCAAAGCCAAGCCGAAATAGGACCAATACGGTTACTCGCATAACCAATACCGCCATCTTTAAGTGCAACACCTTCGCGTAATACTTCATTTAACATTGTAGGGTCTACACGCCGCCCTACCATATCAGGTTGTTCAACAGGCACACGAACGACACTAAAATTATGCATGTTATATTCATTGTATACTAAAAATGAGCCGCCAATTTTTGGATATATTAAAAGGTGTCCTTTATCAAATAATACTGAATCAACAGGGAACAATTCTTTTTCAATAGGCTTGGCATGCACAAGCATTGGTTCCGCCAACGCCGCAACTGCAATCGCAGCCAGGCTGAGTGAACGTATCCATGATGTTTTCATTATAGACTCCTAGTTTTTAAAAGGTGCACGCAGTTTGGCGCAGGATAGCAGAGCCTATGTGATATGCATCACAGATGAATGGATTGTAATGAAACGTTTATATTTCGCTTAAAAAGACTTCGATACGAGCACGGATTTGATCACGAACACGATTGAACTCACGCATCACTTCTTCTTCCGTACCACTTGCTTTGGCTGGGTCTTCAAATGGCCAGTGCTCACGCTTGCCTTTCATGGAAAAAACAGGGCAATGTGCATCGGCATGGCTACATACAGTAACCAATAAATCCAATGATTCGAGAATAGCTATATCAATCACTTCCGATGCCTGATTTGAAATATCGATGCCTGCATCTTTCATTGCAGCAATAGCACGTGGGTTTTTACCATGCGCCTCAATGCCTGCGGAAAACACTTCATATTGATCACCAGCCAAATGTTTTAACCAACCTTCAGCCATTTGTGAGCGACAGGAGTTTCCTGTGCATAGAAATAACACACGTTTTTTCTTGTTTAGCGACATATTTAACCTCGTTCGTACCAATTTTTACTACGTTTCACAATCGCCACAACGGAAAGCATAACAGGCACCTCTACCAATACACCCACCACTGTTGCTAGAGCGGCACCCGACTCAAAGCCAAACAGTGCAATCGCGGTTGCGACTGCTAACTCAAAGAAATTCGATGCGCCAATCAGGGCTGAAGGAGCTGCAACGCAATGCGCAACACCCAGACGTTTATTTAATAAATATGCCAAGGATGAGGTGAAATATACTTGGATGATGATGGGAATAGCCAACATAAGAATGACCAAGGGCTGTGCCAAAATTTGTTTTCCTTGGAAGCCGAATAGTAATACTATCATCAATAGAAGTGCTGCCATGGAGTAGGGGTCTAGGCGTTGTAGTACAGACTCTAAGCATTTTTGTTTTAATAAATATCTCCGCCAGAAATAGGCCACGAGAACAGGCACGATGATATACAGTAGAACGGATAGTAATAAGGTATTCCAAGGTATCTGGATGGAAGCGATACCAAGTAGTAGCCCTACAATGGGGGCAAATACAATCACCATAATCATATCATTGAGTGCAACCTGAGACAGTGTAAATTGAGCATCACCACCTGAGAGCTTTGACCATACAAAAACCATCGCTGTGCATGGTGCTGCGGCTAGGATAACTAGTCCAGCGTAGTAACTATCCCACTGTGTTGGGTCTAAATAATCAGAAAAAACATGGTAAATGAAAAACCAGCCTAGAAGCGCCATGGAAAAAGGTTTGACCAACCAATTAATACCGACAGTTACCATGATGCCATTGCGGTGCGCCCAGACCTTATGCAATGCGCTGTAATCAATCTTAAGCAGCATGGGTAAAATCATTATCCATATGAGGATAGCGACGGTTAAGTTGATGTGCGCAATTTCGAAAGCAGCCAAGGTCTGAATCAATATGGGTGCAGTATTACCCAGCACAATCCCTGCTAACATGCTTAGAAAAACCCAAAGGGTTAAATAACGGGCAAAGATACTCATGGATGTTTGCGAGTGATTCGACATATGCTGGCACCTCCTATTGAAGCGGCAAACATATCTATAAATCCGAATATGTAAATATATTTTCTTGCTTTTGAATTTACGCTGCTAAAATTTGATGGACGGCCTTAAGGTCTTGTTGCATTTGTAAGCTTTCTTGTTTTTGAATGACTGTAAAAAGTTGTGTGGATAAATCGCTGTGTAGATAGTAATACATCCACTTTCCCTCTCGACGAGTTGCGACCAAGCCTGCATGTCGCAAAACACTTAAATGACGAGAAATAGTGCTCTGTGGTAATTCTAGGGCATCAACCAAGTGGCAAACACAAAGCTCTTCAAATTGCCCCAACAAAGCAAAAAGCCTCAGGCGAACAGGGTCGCCCAAGGCTTTAAAGCTTGCAGGTAAATCTTGTATCAAGCGGAGGGTTTGATGCGGTCGATGATATGATGACCTTGGTATTGATGTAAGATAACAGCTAAAATATGTGCGCCCAATAAAGCTTCAAGCATACCAACCGTCAATTCATGCACTTCAGCAATCAATTCAACCAACATTGTTTGAGGAGCCGTAATGCTCCAGCCAAAGTATAAAAGCGTACCCGTTATTGCCATGATAACAGAAGCCAACATAATAAAACCATGCACACTGCGAGCCACTGCCTCGCCATCTTCTGGCGGTGCAAGTTTCATAGATTTCCAGCCTGCCATTTGCAATTTAATTTCATCGCCCAATTGCTTTCGCCCTGCTGCAAACAACCATGGAAATAGCTGCCGCCAATTGGCACCTGGTAACGATGTCATAGCAAGGATAATGCGAATGACTAACAATGCGGCAATGGTCAGCCCTAAATATTCATGGACTTCAAAGCCTAATGTTTCTTCAACGGGGCCCATTTGCTTTATGCCATGGGATTCATGCGCCACAGCAGGGGTAATCCAAGATATAGATGCTTTATGCCCTTCTTCTACCTCTGGCACATCCATCAATTCACCTATGGCAAGCTGGGTAATCATACACAGCGCAAAAATACTGTGAAAAATGCGAATAGGTTTGGCGTAGCCTTGATCAGTTTGGGTATTTGCTGATTGTGTTGTCATATTATTTCCCCGCGAGTTGATTCATGCGCAAGCGCAATGCATTAAGCTTGATAAAACCATCGGCATCCTGCTGATTGTATGCGCCCTCATCATCTTCAAAGGTGCATAAGCGTTCATCAAATAATGAGTCATCTGACTTGCGTCCAACGACCATGGTGTTGCCCTTATATAATTTCAAACGCACTGTTCCATTGACAGTGGCTTGCGATGCATCAATGGCAGACTGCATCATGCGTGTTTCAGGTGCAAACCAATAACCATTATAAATCAATTTTGCATAACGAGGCATCAATTCATCTTTTAGATGTGCAGCTTCACGGTCAACTGTAATCGATTCAATAGCACGATGGGCTTTAAGCATAATCGTACCGCCTGGCGTTTCATAACAACCACGCGATTTCATGCCAACATAACGGTTTTCAACAATATCAATACGCCCAATACCATGCTTACCACCCAAGCGATTCAACTCACGCAATACTTCTGCTGGTGTCATGCTGACATCATTCACCGCAACAATATCGCCACCTTTATAAGTTAATTCGATATATTCAGCTTCATTGGGTGCATTTTCAGGCGAAACAGACCAGCGCCACATAGATTCAGACGGCTCAACCCACGGATCTTCCAAATCATAACCTTCGTAAGAGATATGCAATAAATTCGCATCCATGGAATAGGGAGATTTACTTCCTTCGCGTTTACGCTCTACTTCAATGCCGTGTTTATCACAATATGCCAGCATATCATTACGCGAATTCAAATTCCATTCACGCCATGGGGCAATCACTTTCACATCTGGTTTTAAAGCATAAAAGCCTAGTTCAAAGCGAACTTGATCATTGCCCTTACCTGTTGCGCCATGCGCTACAGCATCAGCGCCTTCGATATTGGCAATTTCAATCATGCGTTTGGAAATTAATGGGCGTGCAATGGAGGTTCCTAATAAATATTCACCTTCGTAAATCGCATTGGCACGAAACATTGGGAAGACAAAATCACGCACATATTCTTCGGTTAAGTCGTCAATATAAATAGCTGATGCACCACAAGCTTCTGCTTTAATACGAGCATCTTCGACTTCTTCACCTTGCCCAATATCGGCAGTAAAGGTAACCACTTCACAGTCATAAGTGTCTTGTAACCATTTCAGAATAATAGAGGTATCTAAGCCACCAGAATAGGCTAAAACAACCTTATTTACATTTGATTTTGACATACAAACTCCAGTTGTTGCATTGACATGCTGTAAAAAGTGCATGTAAACACGTTATTGTTAATTCTACGTTAATAAAAATTCGAGTAATGCTTTCTGTGCGTGCAAGCGATTTTCAGCTTCATCCCAAACAACCGATTGTCTGCCATCAATGACACCCGCAGAAACTTCTTCGCCACGGTGAGCTGGCAAGCAATGCATAAACAAGGCACTTGATTTGGCATGTGCCATCAAGTGCTCATCGACAATATAACCTGCAAAGGCTTTTTCACGCTCTGCCTGCTCTTCTTCCTGACCCATAGAAGCCCAAACATCTGTCGTGACCAAGTCCACATCTGATACAGCTGCGCGAACATCATGGGTTAATTCAATTTGTGCCCCCAAATTACGTGCGGCCTGTAATAATGAGGCTTCAGGCGCATACTCTTTCGGGCAAGCAAGATTTAAATGATAGCCAAATACTACCGCGCCATTAATCCAAGAATGCGCCATATTATTGCCATCACCAACCCAAGCAACGGTTCTTCCACGAATCGAATCACGGTGTTGCATATAAGTCATGACATCAGCCAAGACCTGACATGGGTGCGTTAAATCTGTGAGTGCATTAATCACAGGAACCGTGGCATATTGTGCGAATCTCTCAACCATAGCATGGTCGAATGTGCGAATCATCACGGCATCAACCATACGTGATAATACACGAGCGGAATCTTCAATGGGCTCACCACGACCCAACTGGGTTGTGCCAGAGTGCAAAAATAACGCATGACCACCCAGTTGATACATGCCCACTTCAAAAGATATGCGCGTGCGAGTAGATGCTTTGTCAAAAATCATACCCAAGGTTTTGCCCGCTAAGGTGTGGTGAGTTTTGCCCGATTTTTGCAACGCTTTGAGTTCAAATGCACGGTTGAGGATGCTATTAAGCTCAAATGGTTCGAGGTCTAATAATGTTAGGAAATGCTTCATGTTGCGAACTCACTTAAACTTTTTTCTAGTTTTTCCAAAGCTTCGGATACTTCTGCTTCGCTGATGTTTAATGCTGGCAGCATGCGTAAGACATGGCTGCCAGCAGGTAAAACAAGCAAACCATGTTGGCGGCATACGTTGATAATTGGGGCAACTTCACATTTGCATAAAAGACCAAGCAATAGCCCTTGTCCACGTAATGCAGTGAGGCACTCAAAGCGATTGATTAAGCTTGTTAGCCCTTGCTGCAATTGCTCACTTCGAGCTTTTACATTGTTGAGTAAACCTTCATCATCTATTGCTTGTAATACAGTTAATGCAGCCGTACAAGATAGTGGATTACCACCAAATGTAGAGCCATGTGTGCCAGGTGAAAATGATGTAGCTACTTTTTCTGATGCCAACATCACGCCGATAGGCATGCCGCCACCCAAACCTTTTGCCAAGGTAATAATATCAGGCTGAATAGTGGCATGTTCGCAAGCAAACATAGTGCCTGTACGGCCAATACCA
>JALUXZ010000242.1 GCA_027018935.1 Mariprofundaceae bacterium | reverse complement strand
AGCTATGGGTAGATATACACGGGCGTTAGTTTTGCTAACTACTGCTTTGTTATTGGGTGGTGTGGCTCAAGCTGCGACAGCTCCGGGCACAGTGATTAGCAATACGGGGCAGGTAAGTTACAATATTGGTGTTAGCCCTATTCGAACAACGGGTAATTCGAATACCGTGAATCACACTGTTTTAGTGCCCAATAGTGCTAGCATTGTTGCAGCATTTACGCCCAATACTGTTTTTGATGGTTATAGCTCAGTGGCAGTTACTACAATCACCAATACAGGTGGTGGGATATTAAATAATGGCATCGTGACCATTACGCCACCTGCTAGTGTAACCTTTAATGTGCCCAATGACCCTTATGGCACAAATTATACATCGGCATTGGTTGCTGGTAATTGGCAAGTAACCTTGACCAACCCACTAGCAATAGGTGCTAGTATTGATATTTATGCCAACGCATTTGTGCCATTGCGTACGCTCGCAACAACAGTAACGATGGGTGCAACATTACAGGCGACGAGCCTTGCGCCTGTTACAGGCACTGCGCCATTAGTTATTACCAATGTTCGCACGCAAGGTGTCATCACCTTTTTACAACCTGATACGGCAGGTGTGTTGCAACCAGCTAGTGTCTACCATGTTGGAAGTATCATTTATGTTCAGGTAGCAGATAACGATCAAAATAGGGATCCCCTCGTAGCGGAAACAGTGACAGCAACGCTAACGGACTCCATTACTGGTGATTCTGAGACGATTGTTTTAACAGAAACGGGGCCTGATACAGGAATTTTTAGAGGTAATATCCAATCCACACAGGCTGCAGCTACTGCCAATAATGGTATTTATTCTGTGAGTCAGGGCTCAAGAATAACAGGCACATATACCGATGCACTTGATTTGGTTGCTAGTGTTACCAGTGCCGCTTTGGTGGATCCATTTGGTGTGCTCTTTGATTCAACAACAGGTGCGCCTGTGGCTGGCGCGAGCGTTAGTTTGTTGAATTGCCCAACGCCTGTAACATGTGTGCCTGCAACTGTTTTTGATATTGATGGTGTTACGCCCTTTCCTTCAACGCTGATTAGTGATGCGCAAGGTAATTATCGTTTTCCATTTATTGCA
The DNA here is from genome assembly GCA_027018935.1 of Mariprofundaceae bacterium. Lineage (GTDB taxonomy): Bacteria > Pseudomonadota > Zetaproteobacteria > Mariprofundales > Mariprofundaceae. Next base: position 5,234 of record JALUXZ010000242.1, on the reverse strand, counting down.
CCAGGAAATTATCAATTACAAGTTGTGCCACCTGCGGGTTATAGCTTTGCTTCGCAAGTCACGCCTGCCAGTTTAGCTGCCAACCCGCTTACGAGTTCTTTTGCAGTATTTAGCCCTCATTCTTATGGTCAAACGTTTGTGATTAATCCAGGGCCCGCGATTCATATTGATATTCCATTGGATCCGAAGGCTACAGGGTTGTTTGTAACGAAGACTGTAAGTAAGCAGTCTGCTGCTGTTGGTGATGCTGTTCCTTATACGCTCAATATAGAAAATACCAGTGTGGCCAATAATGTTACTGCTGCAAGTGTTGTCGATACATTACCATTAGGTTTTCGTTATAAAGCTGGAACAGCGCGTTTGGCTGGTGTGGTGACTCCAGATCCTATCATTGCAAGCAATGGCCGCACATTGACATTCAATATAGGGGTTGTACCAGCAGCGAGTATTCAGAATTTAAGCTATATTGCAATTGTTGGTGCTAATGCCCCTGTTGGTGTTGCAACCAATGCTGCGGTGGCAAATGGTACACAGCTGGCGACAACCGTGACATCGAATGTAGCCCGTGCGCGTTTGGTTATTTATGAAGATTTGATTGCATCCAAATCATTTTTAGCAGGCAGTGTTTTTGTCGATGCAGGAAGTGGTGGCGATAGCTTGGCAGATAGTGGTGGTATCATATCCGATGCTTCAAGCATCAATGCCAGTGCATTAGAAGCAAGCAAGAAAACAGGCAATGGCATCATTGATAAAGGTGAAGAAGGGCTTGCAAATATTCGCATATTCTTAGAAGACGGCACATTTACCATGACCGATAAAGATGGTAATTATCATTTTGAAGGCATTGATCCTGGTACCCATGTAGTACAAGTTGATACCAACTCATTGCCAGCGGGCTATGAGCTTGTAGGGCTTAAAAACACACGCTTTTCAGGTAGTAATTTTTCTCAATTTGTGGATGTGAAGGGTGGCACAATATGGCGTACTAATTTCCGTGTTATACGCAAAGCTTTACGCTCAACACCTGTAAAAGTTGAACAAGTTTTGCAACAAGATGGTGATGATTATCACGTTACCTTGAGCATACGTCATCAAGGCTCAATTAACTTACAAACATTAAGTGCCAACTACATCTTGCCCGCAGGTTGGAGCTATCAAGCAGGCTCTGCTACGTTGGCAGATCAAGCGTTTGAGCCCGAAGCTTCTATTACTGGGCTACAATGGAAGCTTGATCCATCCCTCACAGAGCAATATATTTCTTTCCGTATTCGTTCAGGTGGAGCGGCTGGGAATAAACAAGGTATTGCTTACGCACGCTTTGCTGCATCAGCAACAAAGAATGGGCGTACCAGTATGGCTGTGAATCATATCAACGATGTTGTAACAGAGAAATATAAAACACAGAAAATTACGCTGCATTTGGGCTTTGGCACACGTAAAGCAATATTAACAGATGCGATGAAAGTAGAATTAGATCAGAAGCTTGAGCAGTTGGCACAACTTAAAATATCCTCACTTAAGGTGCTTGGCTATACCGATAATATTGGTATTGCAGCGAACCACCGCCAAGAATTTGCTAATAATAAAATTCTTTCTTTGGCACGTGCAGCTTCTGTTGCGAACTATCTTTCCAAGCACTTAGGGCTTAGTGATGCGCAAGTTAGTGTGCAGGGGCTAGGAGCTGCGGATCCTATCGCGAGTAATAGCACTGCCAAAGATCGTGCTGAAAACCGTCGTGTGGTCATTGAAATTGATGCTGATAAAGTGATTCGAGAAAGTACGATTAATATTGTCGACAAACAAAGTAAGGCGATAGGTAAGGCTGAACAAAGTTGGAATAAATCTACCTTTAAAACCCAAAAATATCCAAATGAGACTAGCCTGAAGAGCTTAAAAGAATGGCTGCTACTTGCACAGCCTGAAACAGCTTGGTTATATCCAAGAGATAGCGATGTACCTGCGATTTCTGCAACTCATATTTATATTCAACATGCACCAAATCAAAAGGTTGAGTTGATGCTTGATGGACAAGAAGTAAGCCCATTATATTTTGAAGGCATCAAAAAGAATGCCAGCAAAACTGCGGCAATTAGTTATTGGCGTGGTGTGAGTATTAAAGAAGGGGATAATCATTTTTCTGCTAATATTGTGGATAGTAAAGGAAATGTCATAAAAACAATTGAGCAGATTGTGCATTATTCTAGCCCACCAGTACGAGCTGAATTACTGGCAGAGCAGAGTGTTTTGATTGCCAATGGTCAAAGCTCGCCTGTAATCCAAGTACAATTGTTTGATAAAACAGGAAATCCTGCACGTGCAGGTATTATTGGCGAATTTACCGTTGATCAACCACATCAAAGCCTTGAAGATTATGAAAATGCAGGCTTGCCAGGTTATACGCCTAGCCCATCGCATTTTCGTACGGGTAATGGCGGTATTGCGAGTATTAGATTGATGCCAAGTACACAAACGGGTGATGCTACCATACGTTTAAAACTAAGCTCAGGTGAACAAATTATTAAAGCATGGCTAAAACCAGAATTAAGAGATTGGATTATGGTTGGTTTTGGTGAAGGAACCGTTGGCTACAATAAATTAAGTGGTGCCATTCAACCAATTACCAATCCATCAGAAAAAGATAAGTATTATCAAGATGGGCGTGTTGCTTTTTATGGTAAAGGCCGCGTAAAAGGTGATTTCTTATTAACCTTGGCATATGACACCGCTAAAACACAGGGTAAGGTAGGTAATAGCCTTCATCAGACTATTGACCCCAACAGTTATTATACTATTTATGGTGATGCAAGTCAGCAGCTATACGATGCTGCTAGCCAACGTAAATTGTATGTTAAATTAGAGAAAGAGAATTTTTATGCTTTATTTGGTGATTTTAACACAGCTTTAACAGTGACCGAATTGGCACGTTACTCGCGTAGTTTAAATGGACTTCGCTCTGAGTATCGTGGTGATACATTTAGTTATAATGCCTTTGTCACCCAAACCAGCCAAAGACTCGTGAAAGATGAAATTCGTGGTAATGGTACCAGTGGTTTGTACAGCTTGAGCCGCACAAGTATTACGACCAATAGTGAACATGTTTTTGTGGAAACGCATGACCGTTTTAAATCGGAAGTCATTCTTGATAGACAAGAGCTTAAGCAATTTGTGGATTATAATATTGATTATCTTGCGGGCACATTATATTTCAAACAACCCGTTATGAGTAAGGATGCAGGGTTGAACCCAATTTATATTCGTGTTGAATATGAATCAGATGATAAAAAAGGATCACAGCAAACAACCTTTGGTGGCCGTGCTGCGGTACAGTTGGATCGTGATATTGAGGTTGGCTCTACCTATATTCAAGAAGGGCAAGTTGGTAAAGACAATCGCTTGATCGGTGCGGATACGCATATTCAGCTGAATGAGAAAACCGAAGTGGTTGCTGAAGTTGCTCAAAGCCGTTCACAAGCCACAATAGCAGGTCGTGCCTACAAAGCTGAAATTCATCATCATGGCGAAGCTCTACAAGGCAGTGCGTATATTCGCCAAGTTGATGATAATTTTGGCTTGGGTCAAGTCACTGGTAGTGAAAATGCAACCCGTAAATATGGTGCTACAGGCAGTGCGCAAATTGATGAGGAATCCAGCGTGAATGCTGAGGCATTCCGTCAAGAAAGTTTAGGAACAGGAAGTAAGCGGGACAGTGTTAGTTTGCAGGCGGTTCATGATTTTGAGAAAGCCACACTGAATGCAGGACTGCTTAGTGCCCGTGATACTGATGGTGCAGGTAAAAAGTTAGATTCGAATCAATTAACTGCAGGCATTAGTAGTAATTTAACCGAACGCATATCTGTACGGGCGGATCATGCTCAAAATGTTGGGAGCAGTAATAGTGTTGATTATCCAACCCGCAGTAGCATTGGAGCTGATTATCGAATCACCAATGATACCAATCTATTTGCTACCCAAGAGTGGACACATGGGCAAAGCCAATCTTCGCAATCAAGCCGTCTGGGTGTGCGTACACAGCCTTGGAATGGTGCTGAATTATCTACAAGCTATGAGCAACAACTGGGTGAAAGTGGTACCAATAGTTTTGCCAATATCGGCTTACAGCAAATGTGGCATGCGACTGAGGCGTTGGAGCTTTCTGCAGGTTTGGATCGTTCTCAAACAATCAAGCACCCTGGGGCAACATCATTGAATACGAATGTTCCACTGGCTTCAGGTGGCGGGCTTGATTTTACAGCCCTATCCATTGGAGCAACGTATCGCCCTGAAAGTTATATTTGGAATAATCGCGCCGAATATCGTGTAGCATCAGAGAGTCGTCATTGGGGGCTGGATACCAGTATTCAAGGTGATTTGAGCGATAATCTAACAAGTAATGCGATTCTTCAAATATTACGTAATCAACAGCTAAGTGCATCAGATGTTGCTGTTCATACATCCGTAGGGGCAGCTTATCGCCCGAGTACAGATGGACTTATTTTAATTGATCGCTTAGATGTAAATTACAGTAAAATAAAGGCCGTGGGAAGTCGAATTGTGAATTGGCGTTATATTAATAACATGACCGCTAACTGGCAGAGTCGCGCTGATGTGCAATTTGCATTTAACTACAGTGCGAAATGGGCAAATGATCGTATCAATGATATATCCATCACTGGCTTTACTGATTTGCTTGGTATGCAGGGTGTCTGGGACATCAATGAAGATTGGGATATTTCGATGCAAGCAGCGATGTTGCATACATGGGCAACTGGGCAGTACACACCATCGTATGGTGCAGCTGTGGGGCATACCCTTTATGACAACCTTTGGGCTTCGTTGGGCTACAATTTTGCTGGTTTCAAAGATCGAGATTTCGCAGCTTCAGAATATACTCGTCAAGGCGTATATATGCGTTTCCGCTTCAAGTTTGATCAAAAGAATATGGCAGGGTTGTTAGAAAACGTTCAATAGCAACATTTTGAATAACAACAGGGCAATCCATTAAAATAACTTATAAAGGGGATGCTACCGAATGTCACTAAGTTAAGCATTTTGTAACTATTCAGCACCTCTAAAAATTAGTCTAAGAATGTTGAAAAATAACACCTTCTTCTCCCATGCCTCTAACCATTATATCTTAGACTGCGAAACATATTTAAGCCAACGTCACACTGAATAAAATTACTTCATAGCATGAAATGGAAATACCTCATTTTCGGTGAAGTGCAAGGCAACTC
>JALUXZ010000241.1 GCA_027018935.1 Mariprofundaceae bacterium | reverse complement strand
AGCTATTAGTAAAAAGGCAAATGGATTCGGGAAGAACTAGCATCCAGTAAGTTTCCACACTATCTGTTTCAAAGGACTCATAATTTGAAGAGCCTGGAAATGCTTCCCGCCACACAAACCCTTTCAAAGTTATAATTTGACCTTCATATACCTCGGTTACTTTTTTATTAGGGTTTTCATTCGACTTATTCTCCAAGAAGGAGAACTTCTGAATGGCATTATACCAAATATCTCTATGCTTCTTTAATTCAGATGAGGAATATTTTGTACCTTTCGGGTGATTACTATTGTAATGCCCAGCCTCCGCGTGACAATTGAAACAAAGTGGCACGCAGTTTTCGAAAGTAGATGCCCCACCTTTCGATTCCATTTTTATATGATGGAGCTCTATATTTCGTCCACAAAACCGATGGCAAACACAGCACCTTCTGCCACAACTAACTAAAGCCTTTTCTTTTACCTTTTGTGGCCACATAGATTTTCCATCTTATTTATTGTGCCTATACACAGATATAGTTTCCTTGATATTGGATATTAAAGGCAAAACAAGGAAAATACAGTATCCATAGTAACATTATTTGCGAGGCAGACCAGATGAACCCATTAAAAATTCATCAATACCACGTGCGCATTGACGACCTTCATTGATCGCACGAACTACCAAGGATTGGCCACTGCGCATATCACCCGCAGAGAAAACCTTATCTAGGCTGGTTTGATAATCCGATGTATTGGCAGAAACATTACCACGAGCATCTTTATCCAATCCCAGCTCTTCAATCATACCTTCATGCACAGGGTGTAAGAAACCCATCGCCAAGAACACAGCATCAGCTTGTAAGGTGAATTCAGAGCCTTCAATTTCGGTCATATTCCAACGACCACCTTCATTTTTCCATTCAACACGCGCACACTCAATGGCAGTTACTTTACCATTTTCACCAACAAAACGTTTGGTAGCAATCGCGAAATCACGTTCACAACCTTCTTCTTGCGATGTGGACGTGCGCATTTTCATCGGCCAGTTCGGCCATGTGACCAGTTTATCCACTGTTTCAGCAGGCGCAGGCATGATTTCGATTTGAGTAATGGAAGCCGCTCCATGACGGTTCGATGTGCCGATACAATCCGAGCCCGTATCACCACCACCAATCACTACGACATGTTTATCTTTGGCAGAAATCCATTCTGAATCAGGAATATCATCACCCAATACACGTTTGGTGTTTTTGGTGAGTAATTCCATGGCAAAATGAATACCATCCAAATCACGACCTTCAATCGGTAAATCACGCGGTGCTTCTGCACCACCTGTAAGCGCAACGGCATCAAACTCTTCTAACAATGACTTGGCTGGAATATCCACACCAATATGTTGATTGACGCGGAATTCAACGCCCTCAGCTTGCATTTGAGCCAAACGACGATCAATCACAGCCTTATCAAACTTAAAGTTTGGAATACCGTAGCGCATCAAGCCGCCAGCACGGTTTTCTTTTTCAAATACCACCACATCATGACCAACTCGTGCCAATTGTTGCGCACAAGCCAAACCAGCAGGGCCAGAGCCTACAACTGCGACTTTTTTACCCGTCTTTTTCTCGGCGATTTGAGGAGTTACCCAACCTTCTTCAAAACCTTTCTCAATGATGGCAAGTTCAATGTTTTTAATTGAAACAGCATCACCAATCAAATTGACCGTACATGCTTCTTCGCATGGGGCAGGGCAGATGCGACCAGTAAATTCAGGGAAGTTATTGGTGCTATGCAATACCGCCAATGCCTCTTTCCATTGCCCTTTATAGACCAAATCATTCCAATCAGGGATGATATTGTTGACTGGACAGCCATTGTGACAAAATGGGATGCCGCAATCCATACAACGCGCACCTTGTGTGCCCATATCTTCAGGAAGTTTATAAAACTCTTTAAAGTGTGTGATGCGTTCTGCAACAGGTGCATAACTTAGGTTTTCGCGGTCAAATTCTTTGAACCCTGTCGCCTTACCCATGAGTAGACTCCTTGTTTGCTTCAACTTTCTTCTCGGCTTCTCTCTCTGCCAAGGCGCGTTTATAATCAACTGGCATAACTTTCACGAATTTACTGAGTGAAGCATCCCAATTTTCCAAAATGCTGCGACCCTTCGCGGAGTTTGTGTAATGCACATGGCGGGTAATCATTTGATGTAAGATTTTCTCATCATTTTGGCTGATGCTATGGCGAATATCCACACGTCCCATGGTTTCTAAATCACCACCTTGATGATCTAGCGTTTCAAGTGCTTCATCTTCTGAAAGTACAGGCTCAAGGGCAACTTGCGCCATATTACAATGATTTTCAAAATCACCCGCTTCATCAAAGACATATGCCATGCCGCCAGACATGCCCGCAGCAAAGTTACGACCTGTTTCACCAAGAATCGCAATCGTGCCACCTGTCATGTATTCACAACCATGATCACCAACGCCTTCAACAACAGCCACTGCGCCTGAGTTACGCACCGCAAAACGCTCGCCTGCAATACCATTAAAATAAGCTTCACCATCAACAGCGCCAAATAGAACTGTATTACCGACAATGCTATTTTCTTCGGCTTTAATCGGTGTCACTTCGGGCGGACGAATACTAATACGACCACCAGATAGACCTTTACCAACATAATCATTGCCGATACCAACCAAATCAATGCTCACACCACGTGCCAACCATGCACCGAGTGATTGACCTGCAGTACCTTTGGCTTTAATGGCAATGCAATCTTCTGGCAAGCCTTGATGGCCATATTTCTTGGCAACTTTGCCTGATAACATCGTACCAAAACTACGATCAACATTGCATATCGGTGTTTCAATGACCACAGGAGTTTTGCTTTCAAGTGCAGGAACAGCTTGCGCAATCAACTTATTATCAATCAAGGCATCCAAACCATGATCTTGTGCTTGGTTGTGATGTTTTACATCGTCGCTTTCAACTTGATGGAAGATTGGCGTTAAATCAATGCCCTGCGATTTCCAATGACGCATGGCATCATCAGTATCAAGCATATCCACGCGACCAATCATTTCATCGTAGGTGCGGAAACCAAGCTCTGCCATAATCTCACGTGTTTCTTGTGCTACATACATGAAATAGTTGACCACATCTTCAGGTTTACCAACAAACTTCTTACGCAACTCTGCATCTTGTGTTGCAACACCAACAGGGCAGGTGTTTAGATGACACTTACGCATCATGATACAACCCTCAGCAATCAAGGCGATAGTACCAAAAGCGATTTCATCAGCACCAAGTAATGCAGCAATTACCACATCACGACCTGTACGCATTTGACCATCGGCTTGTAAACGTGTGCGGCTACGCAAACGGTTCAGTAATAGCGTCTGCTGTGTTTCTGCCAAACCAACTTCCCAGCAGCTACCTGCATATTTAATGGAGGTGATTGGAGAAGCCCCTGTGCCGCCATCATGTCCTGCAATTACTACATGATCGGCATGGGCTTTGACCACACCAGCAGCGACGGTTCCCACACCAATTTCTGATACCAATTTCACAGAAATATCAGCATCGGTATTGGTGTTTTTTAAATCGAAAATCAACTGCGCCAAATCTTCAATGGAATAAATATCATGATGTGGAGGCGGGGAGATTAAACCCACACCTGGTGTGGAGTGACGTACTTTACCAATACGTTGGTCGACTTTATGACCGGGTAATTGTCCGCCTTCACCAGGTTTCGCGCCTTGCGCCATTTTAATTTGAATCTGATCGGCATTGGCTAAATATTCAGCAGTTACACCAAAACGACCTGATGCGACTTGTTTAATAGCAGAGCGCATGGAATCGCCATTTTCAAGTGGTGTGAAACGTGCAACTTCTTCGCCGCCTTCACCTGTATTGGATTTGCCACCCAAACGGTTCATGGCAATAGCAAGCGTGCTATGGGCTTCATGTGAAATAGAACCAAAAGACATCGCGCCTGTGGCAAAACGTTTGACGATATTTATTGCAGGCTCTACGTCATCAATGGAAATACTTTTACCATCATTAAATTTAAACAAGCCACGCAAGGTCACTAAACGATCTTTCGGGTTATTAATATGATCTGCAAATTCTTTGTAAAGATCGTAGTTATCCGTGCGTACGGCATGTTGTAGTTTGGCTATGGTGTCTGGTCCAAGCAAATGCTCTTCACCACGTACACGCCAAGCATATTCACCACCAGCATCCAAAGCATTTTTATGCACTTCAGAATTACCATATGCCAAACAGTGACGCATGACGGCTTCTTCTGATATTTCTTTAATGCCTACACCCTCAATTTGCGTCGGTGTACCTGTGAAATATTTCTCAATAAATTCAGAAGAAAGACCAAAGGCTTCAAAGATTTGTGCGCCACAATAGGATTGATAGGTGGAAATACCCATTTTTGACATCACTTTATACAAGCCTTTACCAACAGCCTTGATAAAGCGCGGCTCAATATCTGCCACATCCAAATCAGCAGGTAACTGACCACATGCGTGCATATCCATCAAGGTTTCAAATGCTAAATATGGGTTGATGGCTTCGGCACCAAAACCAGCCAAGGTTGCAAAATGTTGAATTTCACGAGCCGAACCTGTTTCAACAACCAAACCAGTCTCCACACGAAGACCTTTACGAATCAAATGCTGGTGTACAGCAGAGGTCGCCAATAGGGCAGGGATAGGAATGTGGTGCTCATCCAAATCACGATCTGAAAGAATGACAATATTATAATGCTCTTTTACGGCTGTTTCTGCCTCACGGCACAAACGATTAATTGCAGCTTCCATGCCAGTAGCACCAGCCTGAATGCTATAACACATAGACAGTGTCTTGGTACGGAAACCATCATCGGTGGTCTTATGAATATAACGTAATTTTTCTAAATCTTTATTGGTCAGGATTGGCTGATGTACTTCCAAACGTAAGTTGTGCTCTTCATCATCCAAGCCAAGTAAGTTTGGATTCGGACCAATCAAAGAAGTTAAGCTCATGACCATTTCTTCACGGATCGGATCAATCGGCGGATTGGTTACCTGTGCGAATAATTGACGGAAGTAATTATATAAGGGTTTTGCACGATTCGATAACACAGCATGCGGTGAATCATTGCCCATAGAACCTGTCGCTTCCTGACCTGTAATTGCCATAGGAGCCATTAAGAATTTTAAGTTTTCTTGGGTATAACCAAAGGCCTGTTGTTTATTTAATAGGGTGGCATGATCTGGTTGTTGTACTTCAACATCGGCTTCTAAGTCTTCAATTTGTATCTGTGTTTCAGCTAATATCTTGGCGTAATCTTTTTCGTTGGCAAGCTCATTTTTGATGCTTTCATCATCAATAATTTGACCTTTTTCCAAATCAATCAAAAACATCTTACCAGGTTGCAAACGCCATTTCTTGATGATTTTTTCCTCTGGAATATCCAACACACCCATTTCAGATGCCATGACCACCAAATCATCATCGGTCACCAAATAACGGGCAGGACGCAAACCATTTCTATCCAATGTTGCGCCAATTTGACGACCATCGGTAAAAGCAACGGCAGCAGGGCCATCCCAAGGCTCCATCAATGCCGCATGATGCTCGTAAAAGGCTTTGCGTTTGGCATCCATAAGATTATTGCCAGACCATGCTTCTGGAATCAATAACATGGCAGCGTGGGTTAAGGAATAACCACCCATCAATAACAATTCCAAAGCATTATCAAAACAAGCTGTGTCCGATTGATTTTCTGCAATCACAGGCCAGATTTTATCCAAATCCTCACCCAACACAGTAGATTTCATGGAATGACGACGTGCATTCATCCAGTTAATATTACCGCGCACCGTATTGATTTCACCGTTGTGTGCCACCATACGAAATGGGTGTGCCAACTCCCAAGCTGGGAAGGTATTGGTAGAGAAACGTTGATGTACCAAAGCCAAAGCCGAGGTCATACGTGCATCATTCAAATCTTCATAATACGCACCAACTTGATGCGATAAAAACATACCTTTATAAACAATCGTACGGCTAGACATCGATGCAAAATAGAAGTTAGCGGCATCATCAAGGTTTAAGTCTTGAATATAATTACGGGCAATTTTGCGAACAACATACAACTTGCGTTCCAAAGCATCCTGATCTACACAAGCATCGCCCATGCCCACAAATACTTGGCGAATAAACGGTTCACAGGATGTGACACTTTCAGGAAGATCCGCATGCACACCATCAACAGGAACATCACGCCATCCAAGTAGCTTTAAGCCTTCTGCAGCAATGGTTTCATCAATGATATTTTCACATGTGGCACGGTGTGCTTGATCTTGGGGTAAGAAGACCATGCCTACACCATACTCTCCATCGGCAGGCAATTGA
>JALUXZ010000240.1 GCA_027018935.1 Mariprofundaceae bacterium | reverse complement strand
AACTATTCAGCATGGTATTTTAAGGAGCCATCCCGAGCGAAGTCGAGGAATCTTTCATAGAAATTGCGTTAAAAGATGTCTCAACTACGTTCGATCAGGTGAATGCCGTAGGCAGAGAGTATCCTCTGGGGGACATGACACATTATTGCGTGTTTGAATGAATATAGTGAATCATGAATTGATTTACCTGTTTCGTCATTCCCGTGAAAACGGGAATCCAGCCTCATTTAAATATGATTATCGAATGGATGCCCGACAAAAGAACTCGAGCATGACGGTAACTCTAAACATGAATGACTATAGTTACAGAGAAGGAAGTATTTGCTGCAAGGCTTTAGCTTCTTTCACCTCTATAAGCTTGCTTTCAATAGATGGCATAACGATTGTTTTTTTGTTAAAAAATATGGATTTTTCAGTTTCTGAGTAGAGTCTATTTACGTTTTTCTAGCCAGCAGTCAGAAATATCCAGTGCCGTACATATGTCCAACATGCTCTTTTGGGCTGATGCCAGCGTACGATAAATACCCGCACGAACGCGATATACTTTCTGCTCGCCAACCCATGCATGCTCGACAAATGTTTGAAAGTGATGCAAACGCTCAATAGATTCTAACATATCTTGTGCATTGTTCATGCTTTGAAATGAAGCAATGTTAACGACCCAGCCAGCCGTGCCAGATGCTTTTGATTTAGGAGCAGCTTCGAGCCTCACTTTCACTTGTGGGTGCTGCGAATGCACCGTAGTTCCCTCATCTAAGATAAGCCATGGCGCTGCTTTATTACGCCGAAGTAAATATAATTCTTTATGCCCGCGAGTCTGATAATTGCTTGATTGGTAACTCTGTTCAAAGGAAACAATGATTCCTTCCCCTTGGGCTCGAACATCAGCTTGCATTTTCATGTCTGTAATTTGAATGCGAATATACGTCTTCTTCTGATTAATACGCTTTTTATACCGCGACCATGATTGGTAGTTATACTTATCTGTTTTAAACTCAGTATTATAATGGCTCATATAAGCCTTATGATTCAAAGACTGCCAATCTTCTAGCCATGATTGAATGGCGGCTTGAACAGATGTCCGAATAGCATCGGTTAACACAGCTTTTTGCTCTTTTGGAACAAACACAGGGGATTTATCTATCCGCATAAATGCTTGTAAACGCTTATCTGCCTCACGCAATGCTGGGGTTAATTCAGCCTTACCCAGCTTTTTAATATCATCATATGCTGCATGCGCATAACTTCCTGCCCGTAAAGCTGCGGCAAGTGATTTGCGACGAAATGCCTCACCTTTTATCAAGGCTGCCAAAGGATTGCTTTGAATGATTTCAGGGCTTAACCATGCAAGTGCCGCATCTACTTGATTCTTCTCAAGCTCCAAGGTTGCCAACAAAACTTCTCTATCGCCTTTTTCTAAAGCCAATACTTTTTCATTCGTATTCAATTTCAGTAAATGATAGGCAACTTGTTTGCTAATATATTCATCTGCTGCATTCAGACTATATAAAGGCATTAGCAGCATAAAGACCAGCAATAACAGCATAGATTCGTATCGCATAGGAAACATTAATTCACTGCCTGACGAATAGGTTGGGAGGGCAGTTCAGTTGCAGGAAGCTTTGAAAAAGCACCCATCTTTTTATCAATATCATCAAACAATGGGTATGCCGCCAAGGTTTCTTTTTTTGGAATATTGTAACGCAACCAATGTACCAAATCTGTCCACATGTTAGAGGTTTGCTGCTTGCTTGGCATAATGCCCGCATACGGCAACTCGACAGTAACAACTGGAATTTTATGTTGAACCCCAGCCGAGTTGCCCAATGAACCTGGATACACACCAATAAGTCTTAAGTGCAATTTCCCCAGCTTCTGTGGGCCAACTGGCGGCCCATCAAAATCAAGCACACCATAAGGTGCATGCACCGACACAATAGCATCGGGTTTAAAGCGTTTAATCTCATTATAAAGCCATTGTGATTCAGGCTCACTCAAAGGTTTAACACCAGGATAACGGCGCGGGTCATGGCGTGTTTTTTTCCAATAATGAGCCGTTTCTTCATGCCAGTTTGGCGTTGGCATATTACGATTCAAATCAACCCCATGAGCATTAAGACGGGCTGAATGTTTTTGTAACAACCCATCTGGATTTATCAACGGTGCAACATGCCAATGAAATAGCCCTGAATGATAGGCATCCAATGTTTTCATCCACTTAAACACAATACTTACCGCAGCATATTCATCGCCGTGCGTACCACCAATCAATAAAACACGCCCTATCGGTTTGCGCCTTTCAAGCATCGGTGGGTATTCTTTTAATAAAATAGCCTGTCCATTCACCGAACGCGCACCAGTATCTTGCAACTGACTATACAAGCAACGTGTCACGCTTACGCTACCCAGTTTATGCCCAATACGTTGGCATTCCTCTTGAACCGCCGCCGAAACCGTAGCACTGGCTGCATAACTGATATTCACACTCGCTAACAACACGCATGCATGTACAAACAGTCTATAACTTAGAGACATCAGCAAGTTGCAAAAATAAGGCTCGAAGTTGACCCAATAATGCCAAACGATTGGCTTTCACTGCATCATCATCTGCCATCACCATCACATCATCAAAGAAGGTGTCCACAGGCTCACGAAGGGTTGCCAATGCAGCCAACTGTGCTTCAGGCTCTATTGGGAAGTTTGAAGAAACTTCGTTCAATTGCTCAAACAATGTTTTCTCAGCAGCTTCTTCAAACAAATTCACATCCACATGCTCTGAAATATCACCCGCTTTCTTGAGAATATTCGCAATACGCTTGTTCGCTGCTGCAACTGCTTGCCCTGCATCTGAATCGGCAAACTTGGTCAACAGCTCTGCGACTGCCAAGTGTTTGTGCAAAGGCAGTTCCGTATTGGCATGCAATGCCGCATCCATCGCCGATTTACTAACCATAAAACCATCTGCCATGCCGATTAAACGTTCATGAATGAACTTGATAACCGCAGCTTGGGTTTCATCGCTAATCGCAATAGTTACACGTTGTTGGTTCCATTGTTTTGCAGCTTCTTTCAAAATCTCACTTAACGTTAAATTGATAGGGCTTTGCTTGTTTTCCAATAAGTGAATCAAAGCAATAGCAGCCCTGCGCAAAGCAAATGGATCAGCACTTGCCGTTGGTATTTTACCCAAGTGGAAATAACCCAATAATTTATCGGCGCGCTCAATCACACCTATCGCACATGCAATCGCAGAGCTTGGTAGAGCATCATCCGCACCAATCGGCGCATAGTGTTGGCTGATAGCTTGTGCTACCTCTTCACTCTCACCATCCATCTTGGCATAAATGCCGCCCATATAACCTTGCAACTCAGGAAACTCATTCACCAAGCCTGTGGTTAAATCAGATTTACATAAATACGCTGCACGCTGTGCTGCATTGGCATCCACACCCAATTTTTCAGCATTATCCAATACAAAACCACGCAAGCGGCGCACTTGATCACCCAGCATGCCAAGTCCATCTTGGAATACGATTTCAGATAATTTCTCAACGCGTGCTTCCAAGCTTTCTTTGGGATCACGCTCAAAGAAGAACATGGCATCGGCAAGGCGAGCATTGACCACACGTTCGTTACCTTGTGCCACAAGTGCAGGATCTTTGGATTTGATATTGGCTACGGCAAAAAATACATTCGATGTATTTCCGCTAAGGTCTTGTGTTGAAAAACAACGTTGATGATGTTTCAACTCAATGCGACTCACTTCAATCGGCAGCTTTAAAAATTCATCCAAATAATGCCCCGTAATCACATGCGGCCATTCGGTTAAATCCGTTACTTCTTCAATCAAATTATTATCGTCCACAAGCCTTACAGAAGCTTCTTGCGCAGCTTCTTCTAAACCTTTTACAACACTGGCTTTGCGTACATCGCGATCTGCAATAACCATACGTTCTTCAAGCCAAGCAAAAGGTTCTGTTACACTTATTTCACCCTTGGCATCTTTGCACATACGATGTGCATACGATTGTTTGCCTGCCTGAACACCTGCAAATTCAAAAGGAATCACATCGTCACCCAAACGCGCCACAATCCAACGAATCGGACGAATAAATGCATCCGAACGATTCTCTCCATCTTGCCACTGCATTTGTTTCGGGCTTGGCAAGCCGCGTAAAATAGCAGGCATAGCTTCGGCAATAATCTCGGCAACTTCTCTACCTTTTACGGTGATGGTCGCTTTCATATATTTAGCTTTGCCATCACCTTTATCAGCAAGCTCAAAATCGCTCACCTTCAAGCCAGATTTACGAGCAAAACCTTCGGCTGCTTTACTTGGCTCCCCATCTTTAAAGGCTACCTTTTCAGGTGGCCCCCAAATCACTTGCTCTCGATCTTCCTGCATCACTTGGCATGATTCGATATGAATCAGCAAACGGCGCGGCGTAACACCAAGTTTTAATTCAGATACTTCAATATTAGCATTGTTTAACACTTTGCTCAATGCAGTTTTAAGTGCATTGCCCATGCGTGGCGCAACGCCTGCTGGAATTTCCTCAACACCAATTTCAATCAATAGCGGTTGTGTATTTCTCATGATTCTACCCCCGCATAACCCTGTGCAACGGTGCGCGATAACCCGCGAACCCTACCAATAAAGCGTTGCCGCTCTGCCACAGAAATTGCCCCACGTGCATCCAATAAATTAAACGCATGGGATGCTTTGATAACCTCTTCATAGGCAGGTAAAAATAACGCGGACTCTGCCAAGCGTTTACAATCGCCTTCTGCCTGATCAAATTGTTTATGCAAAAATGAGGTGTCGGCATGTTCAAAATTATAGGCGGAAAACTCTTGTTCATTGCGTAAAAATACTTCGCCATAGGTCACTTTTTTGCCATCGGGCTGCTCAACCCAAACCAAGTCGTAAACATTTTCAACACCTTGGATATACATCGCCAAACGCTCTAAGCCATAAGTAATCTCACCAGGCGTACGCGGAAGCTCTACACCACCAACCTGTTGAAAATAGGTAAACTGGGTTACTTCCATGCCATTAAGCCACACTTCCCAGCCCAAACCCCAAGCACCCAAGGTTGGCGATTCCCAATCATCTTCGACAAAACGAATATCATGCACATCGGTATCAATGCCAATTTCGCGCAGCGATGCGAGATACAAATCCAAAATATCTTCGGGTGCAGGCTTTAAAATCACCTGAAACTGGTAATAATGTTGTAAGCGGTTGGGATTTTCACCATAGCGCCCATCGGTAGGTCGGCGGCATGGCTGCACATAAGCTGTGCGCCAATCCTTATCATCAAGCACGCGTAAAAAAGTCGCAGGATGAAAGGTTCCTGCGCCCATAGAGCTATCATAAGGCTGTTGGACTACACAGCCCTGCTTTGCCCAAAACTGTTGTAACGTCAGCAATAAATCTTGAAATGTCACGGTCTTTAACTCCGATAAAAAACTGCAATAAACTTAAATAGCCGCAAACTATAACCAGCTATGCTTTTTCGTCATCACAAAGTTGATTTTATGCTATAAAGTATCCAAAGGGCTAACAAAAACGTATCAATGAGAAAAGAGTAGCCTTCCCTTTTTGTTTGAGGTGTATTTGCCATTTCTGATTTTGCCACCTATGGTAAGGCAAGCAGGGGAGTATATGGGAATAACAACAATATCAGCAGAATATGCACCATTTTGGCAAGCAGGTTATACACCAAAAGTGGTGTCTAATATATGTTATGCAATTAAAGAAATGAAAAAATGAAGCCTGTATTTGTAACAATAGGACTATTGATCTGTAGCAATATATTCATGACATTCGCTTGGTATGCTCATCTAAAAGAGTTGAGTAATAAGCCATGGATAATAGCCGCTCTCATCAGTTGGGGTATTGCGCTGTTTGAATACCTGTTTCAGGTTCCAGCAAATAGAATTGGATTTACAGTACTGTCTATTGGGCAATTAAAAATAATTCAAGAGGTTATAACACTAAGCATTTTCGTCCCGTTTTCATTATTTTATATGAAAGAACCACTAAAAATGGATTATCTTTGGGCAGGTCTGTGCTTAGTCGGCGCTGTCTATTTTATGTTCCGGAGTAAATTTGCATAACAAGGCGCTCGTTCGGACGCAAACTACGCTGCGCTTCGTTTGCGCCGCACAGCTTTAACGTTAGCCAGAAATGGAGATTAAATAATATGAATGGAGAATTGATTTGAATGAAAAAGGGGACGCTACCCTTTAATTAAGATTCAAACGGTGCTATTGTTCCACTATGCCTAGATTATCAAGAGTCGTATTTACAGGTGTTCCACACCATATCACCCAGCGTGGAAACAGGCGCGAGGATGTGTTTTTTAGTGATGAAGACAGGGAAGTTTATCTCGAATGGTTGCAGATATATTGCGAAAAGCATGATGTGATGTCTTAG
>JALUXZ010000239.1 GCA_027018935.1 Mariprofundaceae bacterium | reverse complement strand
AAAAAATTGATAACAGTATACTTGAAAAACTATCATTTAAGACTACGTATATAAAATCAAAAATTGACAGTAAAGGTGAATTTATTTCTTCTGAGTTGTACTTTCAAGGCAGTATGATTTATTCATATAAGGCAAAAAATCCCTACGTAGCATTAAAAAACCTAAAAGTTGAAATTCACTATCTAGATACTATTGCAAAAATGTATTTCACTAAAAATATTGGTGTAAAATCTAATAATTATGGGTCTGTTTTTTTGTTTTATAATGGTTTTCGTATTTCCCCTTATGGGAATGAAAAAAATGATTGGTTAGGTTTAGACCAAAGAAAATCTCAGGGTACGAGCCGCAACTTTGGAACAAGAGACATCATTGGAAGAATTGATATTCAGGATAAAGGTGATGTTTTCTCGGTTATAACAAGCCGAGAAGGTTTAGCGCACAACGACGCTTTTTATGATCTTGTCGCATATGATATCAATGAAAAGACGACACTCAAAACTGGCAAGAAAGATTATGGATATGTTACGATGGTTATTCGCCAGCTAGAAAATTTTGTAGTCAATGGCCTGGACTGGAACAGGCTGTTGGATAAGTTAGGAAAACTTAAAAGCATTTCCGCCGATGATGCCAAAAAAGAAAGTGATAGGTTTGTATTGAAACAGCTTTCAGGTGAAAAAGTCACAATAGTTTGTGACAAAATATTAAAATCACAGTTGGATGTAGTTACTTTTGAAATCAATGAAAAATTAATTTCTGAAATTCAATATATGAATGAAGAAAAGTATGAGAGGTTCATTAGCGACTTTGTAGAGAGCACAAAAGATAAGTCTTTAAATGATATAAACCCTAGGCAAAAAGGAACAGTTAAAAGGATTGTTGAAACGGCGATAGCGAAAGAGAAAGAGGCTATTGCGGATAGGGATAAAGCAGAAACTCAAGAAAGACTAGTAAAACAAGAGTTAGAGGTAGAGAAAAAACAAAGGCTATATCTGCTAGCTACTCGAAGAACTCTTAGTAAAGATGCGGATGGTTTGATTCATACTATTAGGTTAAATAACATCGGAGCGAAGAATGGCGTAGATGTTCTTTTAAGGAAACTAGAGAAAGGTTCTCCAACTAAAGAAGAGATTATTGACAGTTTAGGTGAAATTAAACTACATGCACTAAAAGCTTTAAAACTGACAGAGATAGCGACTAGAACCGATTTTGATAAAGATATTGAAAAAAAAGCAGTCGATATAGTTGGCTACATTACTGAGTATAGTGAAGTATATTCAAGTATATTTGAAGATAGTTCAGTGCAGTTTCAATTTAATTCAATTGGTAAGCCCTTTGTGAGACACATAAGTGTTTTAGATCTTTCTATTGTTATTGATGATTTGACAACTAATGCAGAAAAGTGGGGAGCGAAGAATATAAAGATAGAGTTTAAATATATCGATCCCAACGAGTTGGAAGTTGTATTTTCAGATGATGGGGAAGGGTTAATATCACATTTAGTGAATGCACCAGATGTAATTTTTAATCTAGGTGTTAGAGAAGAAGCCCCTCATGGTTTTGGTGGCTCAGGTATTGGCTTATTTTATACTCGAGACCTATTAAAAAAAATGGGTGCTTCGATTTCATTTTTGGGAAATGGAATAATTTTGAAAGGTGCTGCCTTTAAGTTGGTATTTAAGTAATGTCAAAAATTAAAAAAGTATTGTTTATTGATGATGATGGTGATGATATTAGTACGACAATTGAACTACTAGCTTCTAACCTCCAATCTAAAGGGTACGAATTGATTTCTACCGTAATAGACTTAGGTCTTTTTGAGTTTAAAAGTTCAGAAGGGCTTTGTTTTGAAAAAATAAAGGCTAAATTAAGCATGTATTTTGATTCAGATTTTGACCTTATTGCATGTGATTTTGATCTTAAAGACGAAGCTATAAATGGATTTGATATTCTTGTTTGGTTAAACAACATAACAGTAGGTCAAAAGAAGAGGCTTAGAAGGTCAAGACTTAGTCTTTATTCCTCTCAAGAAGAAAATGTAGGTAAAGCATTTAGGGATAGGGAAAATTCTGATATAATTAAGTTGATTAATTTAAAGATTGAGTTTTTTTTCCATAGAGAACACATGCATAATGAAATCGCAACGTGCTTTCTTAAAGAGGGTGAACACCTTAATTTATCTTATTTTATCAGGGACTGTTTGCGAGATTATCCCGAAATGAAGTTTCAAAGTATATACCCAAAGTTTTCAGGTAAGAGTTTTGAGGAGATAGCGACTGAAATTGATAAAGAAAGTTTTCATGGAATTGGATTTCAGACAAATATTGTTGAATTAGCTATAGCACATTTAGTAGAAATGAATCAGTCTAAAAAGTGATATACATAGTTTACCCTGATGACCCAAGCACAGCTTTTCTAAAGCCTATTGTTACTTCATTGCAAGCATCAGGTGTGGAGTTACATGTCATCAAGGTAGAGGCTTCTGATGATTCTTATAAAAGTGCGTTTGAAGAGGTAAATAATATTTCTAAATCAGCCTTTACTATGTTTATGGGGCATGGCACAGATGATGAGTTGCTAGGAGGGGAGTCTTCAAATTTCAAAAGGAAACCTTTTATAAAAAAGAATGAGATGGGAATTTTTAAACAGAAGGATGTTTTGTTTCTATCATGTAACTCTGAAGGCTTGATAAAAAATGCTCGGAGAATTGCTGGTTTTTCTAGTTCCTTGAGCTTCGGTGCACTTCCGACAAGTTATCAAGAGGTTGAAAATAATCGGAAGCTCAATAAGTTAGGTTTAACTAATGATTCAATAGATGAGTTTAAAGAAATTCTTGTTAACTCTGTTCTAGAGGCCGTACAGTATTCTTTAGGTAAGGATTGCTCTTTAGAAACCGTATATAATTACTTAAGACTATTGATCAATAGAAAGATAAGTTCTTTGGTATTGGAAGATAATAATACTTCATTGGCAAATTTACTCTTTCAGGTGAAACAGGAAATGACCTATTGTTAGCATGTGAAATAATTTAAGCTTTGAGTTATGGTTTGGTTATGTTTAATTTTGAAAGAAAACATGTTTGGCATCCTTATTCCTCGATGGAGAATCCTGCACCTGTTTACCCTGTAAAATCCGCCTCAGGTGTTCGATTAACCTTTGAAGACGGGCGAGAAGTGATTGATGGCATGGCATCATGGTGGTGTGCCATTCATGGTTATAATGTACCTGAACTTAATGCTGCGGTTGAGTCTCAACTTAAAGATATGGCGCATGTGATGTTTGGTGGTTTAACACATCAACCTGCTGCGGAACTGGCAAAATTACTTCTTTCGATTGTTCCAAACCAGATGGAGAAAGTCTTTTTTGCTGATTCGGGTTCGGTATCGGTGGAAGTCTCCATGAAGATGGCGCTGCAATATTGGCAGGCGCAGGGAAATACAAATAAAACCAAGCTATTGGCACTCAAACATGGCTATCATGGTGATACTTTTGGTGCGATGTCGGTGTGTGACCCTGTTTCAGGTATGCATCATGTGTTTGCGGATGCATTGCCCAAGCATCATTTCTCTGATGTGAATATCGAAGCCTTTGAAGCGCAAATCAAAGTCTATCATATGGAATTGGCAGCGGTGATTGTTGAACCCATCGTGCAGGGTGCGGGTGGTATGCGTTTTTATTCAGCAGAGCTGTTGAAGCGTATCCGTGAGCTTTGTGATGAATATGATGTATTGCTTATTGTTGATGAAATCGCCACAGGTTTTGGGCGTACAGGTAAACTATTTGCTTGCGAACACGCAGATATTCAGCCTGATATTATGTGTGTGGGTAAGGCATTGACGGGTGGTTATATGAGTTTGGCGGCAACGCTGTGTTCAGCCAAAGTATGTGATGGTATTCATGCTGGTGGTAACGGTGTGTTGATGCATGGACCAACATTTATGGCGAATCCATTGGCATGCTCCGTTGCGCTTGCTTCGCTTGGCTTGTTGTTGGATTCACCTTGGCAGCAGCGTGTGCAATATATTGAGCAACAATTATTGCAGGGGCTTGAGCCATGTCGAGAGCATGCGACTGTTGCTGATGTGCGTGTGCTTGGTGCGATTGGTGTGATTGAGATGAAAGAGCCTGTGAATGTGCAAAAAGTTCAAGAGCACCTTATTGAGCAAGGTGTATGGCTGCGCCCGTTTGGGAAATTGATTTATGCGATGCCACCTTTTGTAATGGGGGCATCTGATATGAAAAGGTTAACATCTGCGATGCTTTCTGTAACTTCATTTTAACAATATTAAGAGTTTTATTGAAACTTATAAGATGTTGAAATAAAAGGGTCTATTTCATCTTTTTAGTGGCATCTAAGCAATATGCCTAGATGCATTTATGTGTATAACCTATCAATTACCATTGCCATACCTCCGATGAATTCTCTATAGCTGATGCGAGCGGCTTAGGAGGTTTGATATGTTCCAGTGGATTAAAAGATTAACAGTAGGTCTAGGTATACTCTGTTGTTTCCAAGTTTCAGCAATGGCTTGGGAGCAATACGCATTGCCGCAAACATCGGTGACAAGTATGACGGCTCATTATGGAGGTTCAAAAGCTCCATTGGTGCGTAGTGGTTTGAATATTGTGACTGGTGCGGTGAGTGATTTGGGTGCGCAAGTATTTTGGAGTTCAGATGATGGTGTGAACTGGCAAGCAGATGCATTGAATGCACCTAGTGCGAGTCAAGTTGTTGTGTTATCTGATCAATTGGCAGTTAGCTGGGGCTTAGGTGTTGCACCACGTTTGCACACAAACCCTAGCGCAATTCCTGGAGGCTGGATCAGCACACCACAGGCATGGCCGCTCGCTAGCTGGAACATCCTTGATGTGGATGTTTCAGCTTCTGGGGATGTTTGGTTGTTGGTGACAATTCCTGATGTAGGTCATCTTTCTGAAGGTGCATTATATCTTGTACGTGGCAATACTTCAGGTTGGGTAGCACCAGTATCTATATCTCAAGGCAGTGTGGGAGATGCGACCTTGGTAAAACATGCGTCAGGTCTATGGACTGCAGTTTGGAGTGAACGTGATACATTGACAACTTGGAAGGTGGCATTTTCCAATAGTAGTGATGGGGCTACGTGGACAACTGCCATGAATGCAGTAACAGGTGTGGTTGCACCACCAACTCAAGAAGCGGGCGTGCAAATAGCTGCTGATGCTTTGCCAAGTGAAGGCTTGGCGTTGGCATTTACTGGTTGGGAATCTGCACCACATAGTCAACTATGGAGCAAGTCGATTGATGTTAATAGTGGCACTGTATTAACGCCGAAGACATTGCTGCCTGATGCTGGTGATATGGTGTATCAACCATCATTGGTGGTGTTGGGTGCATCGCGCTGGGCTGTGGTTTGGCAGCAAAAGAAAGAAATTGACCATGAAATTTTGATGGCGGAACATCGCTCTAATGGCACTTGGAGTAATGCCTTGAATATGTCTGTTGACCCTTGGCATGTCGATAGAGATCCGCATGTTGGTATCGGAGCTAGTCATGAATTGGTTGTGGTGTTTACACGCCGCATGATTCCTGATGTGCAAGAAAGTTATATCATGGTCGAAGGAAATATTACTGATGTATCACTGGATAGTGATGGCGATGGTATTCCTAATGCAGAAGAAAGAGGTTTAGATTTGGATGCGAATGGTGTGGATGATGCTTATTCATCGATCACAGCAACTTGGTTAGGCATGGATGGACGCTATACCATGCAGCTATTAGGTGGAGGAAACTTAGCAGATATCCAAGCTGTTCGTTTTGATGATATGGGCGTACTGGCACCCAGTGGCCATCAAGTAGTAGGTAATATGTTCTCATTCCAGATTATCAATGTGACAGTCGGAGGCACAGCACAAGTGCATATTTCAGTACCAACCATGTTGTCAGCCGATGTGAAATGGATGAAGTGGAACAACGGCAACGGCTGGACTGAAGCTTCTGGCACAGTCGTAGATGCAGATGGTATGGGGATGACCATCAGCTTGGTTGATGGTGGTATGGGTGATGAAGATGGGATTGCTAATGGTCAGATTCTTGATCCTGCAGTGTTTGCAACACCCCAAGCAGCAGGTAGTTCGGGAGCAAATTCTGGTGCAAGCTCAGCGGCATCTGGAGGCGGTTGCGTGATGTCTGCAAGCAACTCCTTTGACCCCATATTTATATTGTTGTTGTTAGTGTCTTTGCTTGGAGTGATTCGTAAATCTTATCATGATTAAAGGTTAGCCTTGGATGTTAAGATGGGGTAGGCGAGAGCCTGCCCCGTTTTTTGTAATTATTCACCTAGGGAAGTGCTGATTAACTCCACCAAATATGTTAGATTTTAGTTAATCTAAGTTAAGGTGGTTTTAGTCCATGTCGAATCAACGTAGTTTTTCAGAGCTTGAATATATGGGTAAGAAGCGTTTAA
>JALUXZ010000238.1 GCA_027018935.1 Mariprofundaceae bacterium | reverse complement strand
GCTAAGCAATCGTCAAACCCACTGCTACAGTTCTTTGCAAACGCTTGTCCGCACACCAGCATCGCCACAGCCATGCCGATACCGAATATCCATTTTTTACTCATATCCATTCTCCTTTTGTGTTTGCTGATATTACAAACGGTTTTTTAAGGACTGGATTTTTTCACATCGAAATACCGAACCCCATCCCTATGCCATACTTAAGCAGACGCGCAGCCATTCATCAATGTGCAATATGTTCGCCCCCGTAGCGCACGGATTGCGATGCACGACACCTGCCGACTGGAGAGCTACCCTCTGGGGCTACCCACCTTGTGACTCACTGAAGGTTTGCACTCTTTTGGCAACTTACCGCCTTCTTTGCGGTATTTTTTTCGGATCTCTTCACATTTCTTGTCGAGTTTTTGATACTTATTCTTGATATATGACATCACCTTCCCATAAACACTGGGTTTCTCTGGTTTATAGTCACATACCTTTTTCACCATGGTCTGGGATTCCTCACTAATTCGCGGATCCCATTCCTTCTGCGGCGGTCGGTTTCGTATCTCTTGTTCCTCAGCGATGATTTGACGCATCGTCGATGGGCTGAAAGTGATCACGCGATTATCTTCTGTCCGCAGGCGCATGGCGCCATGGGGGAGCAGTTCAACTCTTCCATCCACATCATGTTTTTTTCCACAATTAACAATGAATCTGTCATTCACCATTGAAAAACAATAACCCGTGGCCTGCGTGGTGCATGCCTTCTCACCCTTGGCATTTTCCTTGCAATGCTCATTGTATTTAACCCACGCATATATGTATTCTTTATTTTTAAAGTGGCCTGTAAAAAACTTCAGCCCTTTTTTCTTGCACAGGCCCTTCAACTGATCAACGGCATGCCCTCTGGCATAAATATCACCATCTTTATCGTAATAACCGGTCTTGCCTTCGCCTGTGACCTCAACAATCTCGGAAATGGCCTCTGCGGGCAAAATAAGTATGCAGCACAGCCATAATGCGATCCCTGTAATTCTTCCCATTGCTATCATTACCCCCTCCTTTGATTGGCTTGAAATAAGCCGACTGAAATTTCAATCTAATGGCATATCATCCCGTTTCATGATTAGCGTGCATTCCGATTCTTGCTGGCAATGCATGCCGAGGCGGGAAAAAAACAGTTTCAATTGTTCCACAGAATAATCGCCGCTGGAAAACGAAAACATCCGACCACTGCTTAACGTCAGCTCGAAATGCTTTTTATACAAACTTACCTTGGCAATATCTTCCAGCGGATATTGCTGTTCATTCGATCCGGACAAGCTCCTTGCATGCACGCAATCAGAAATCTCAATCATGGCAGGTTGGCTGAGGTCGGATCCAGAGCTGAAGAACTTCGACAACGCAAAAACCATAAATGCGACCACCAGCAGCGGAACCAACACGCCCAAACCATCGGAGCCACCAGCCCCAAAACTGATATAAAGGAGAACAGGGATAAGCAAAGCCAACAAAATAGCACCAAACGACAACAGCATCCCACCGCCGTGCTTGCTCATGATAATTTTTTCTGGTTTATCCATAGTCCCAAGACTATAAAGTGGTAAATTTTCTTGTACAGAAAATCGCCATGATAATGCCGCCAATATTAGAATAACCATCATCGACATAGATGTTGACTAATGTAGCCAACTATGAACAATATGTTAGCTGGTATCAATGCCAATTTATTCATGATTAAAAGAAAAGCAAAGGCTGACCCTGAAATTATTAGCCGCTCAAAAGATGTAGAGCAACTGGTGGTTGGTGCATCGGATATGATTCGACAATTATTAACCTTTGCCAGACAAGATCGTGTGCAGTTTCAAAACTTTGACTTGGTACCATTTCTAGATGAAGCTTTTAAATTGGCGAATGTATCTATTTCAAAAACCATTGATATAACACTTGAAAATGAAGCAGGTTCTCTATTTATTCATGGCAATGAAACACAAATCCAGCAAGTACTTATGAACATGATTAACAATGCGCGTGATGCTTTAAAAGCAATAGAAAAACCAGTAATTACTGTCAAAATGACAAGCTATTTACCCAGTGAGCGATTTAAAACATTAAACCCAGACATGAGTGCCGATCAATATGCAAAAATAACCATTATTGATAATGGTAAGGGTATTCCTTCTCAAGAGGTTGATAAAATATTTGAGCCTTTTTTTACCACCAAAGAAGTTGGTAAAGGTACGGGGCTTGGTTTATCCATGTGTTATGGAGCCATTCAAAGCCATGCTGGGATCATTACCGTACAAAGCAAAGTTGGGCATGGAACTGGATTTCAAATTTATATTCCCATATGCAATCATGAGGTTCCAAATCAATCACTTATCACATCAGGCATGCTAACCATAGGTGTCGGTCAAACAATCTTATTGGCTGATGATAACAAACAATTGCGCGACTCCCAAAAAGAAGTGCTTCAAATGCTCGGTTACAAAACACTTGAGGCTGAAAATGGTCAAGAAGCCGTAAGCCTATTTAAAGAGCATCAAGCAAGCATCGCTTTAACACTTATGGATATAACCATGCCTGTCATGGGAGGTATTGCTGCTGTTGAACAAATTCGTGCCATACAAGCCGATGCACGTATTATTTATGTCACTGGTTATGATAGAGACTCGACACTCAATGGTGAACGCCTTCCTGACCCCAATGATTTCATTCTTGAAAAGCCTTACACAATGAGTAAATTAAACATTGTTATTCAACAACAATTGCAACAATGTCATAAAACAGTGAACAAGCAAAAAAGCTTGTAACTTGCGCCTGCAAATATAAAACGTAAGATGCCATGCTTATGAATATTATGGTGGGGAGGCATGCATGACACTTGAGGAACTTTTACAGGCAGTAAAGCAAAACAAAGTCATTCAAGGTGAAGATTTTTCAGGACTAGACCTTTCTGACCAAGATTTTAGCCAGGCTGACTTTTCTAATTGTAGCTTCAAAGGCGCAAATCTTCGTAATAGCCAATTAAAGCGTGCAAAATTACGTGAATGTGACTTTTCTAAAGCCGATTTGCGCGGTGCCGATTTGAGCAGCTCCGATCTTTTCAACGCAGATTTGACAGGCGCAAAACTTCGCCGTGCAAACTTAACCAATTCCAATCGAATTGGTGCAAAAATACGTAAGTGGGCACTTAAAGGTGCATATATCGCGGGCGCAACTGCCTACGTTGATTAAACAGGAAAAACAAAACATGAATACTGTACAAGCCTTACCAGGCGCATTTCCACTACATGCGGATAAGAATTTCTTGGCTGAAAGTGAGTGGGTTATTTTTAAATTACTATGCCGTCCTGTTGAGTCATTTCCAGACAACACACCAGAAGAATTATCACATGCCACAGGCAAGCAAGTCTCTCCAGAGCGCTGTGATGAATTAATTCGCATTGTGCAAATCAACAAGCTTTCAGGTCTGGGAAGCTGGATTGCACGCCTATTGGCAGAGACAGGACTCAATGAGGCTGCTGTACGTACTGATAACGCTGCTGAAATCATGCAAGCGGTAAATGATAAAGCAGGCTATGCTATCTGTAATGAAGCCACAGTCCATGCATTGAGCAGCTTACAAAAACAATGGAAAGGCGAAGTACAATAAATACTTCTCATAAAGGATAAGAGTTAAAACCATGACAGAACGTATTCTCATTACCGGTGGTGCTGGTTTTATCGGCTCCAATATCGCAGCAACATTAAGCCAACGCCCTGATACAGAAGTCGTGGTCGTTGATGATTTTTCCTCTGGCGATTGGCGTAACCTTATCCATGTTGATTGTGAAGTTCGTGCTGCCGATTGTGATGATGCAAAGGTATTACAAGAAATAGCACAGGGTCGTTATTCGGCTATTTACCATGAAGCAGCTATTACTGATACAACCGTCATGGATCAGCGGCTGATGGTAGAAGTAAATACCAATGCTTTTGTTAAAATTCTCGAAGCAAGTTGCAAGTCTTCCACACGCGTTATTTATGCATCATCGGCTGGCACTTATGGTAATTCTGCTGCACCAAATAGCATTGGTTGTGGGGAAGAGCCTGAAAATATTTACGGCTTTTCCAAGCTACTCATGGATCGTATTGCCAAGCGATGGTATGACAAACATCGTGCTCCCATTATTGGGCTACGCTACTTCAACGTCTATGGCTGTGGTGAGCATCATAAAAATGAACGTGATGGCAACAAAACCGCATCCATGATGTTACAAATGTATGATAAAGCCAAAGCCGGTGAGCAATTACGTTTATTTAAGTACGGCGAACAAATGCGTGATTTTGTATATATCCATGATGTTGTTGCTGCCAACCTTGCTGGTCTAACCGCAACAAAATCTGGGGTATGTAATGTAGGTTCAGGCAAGGCACGCACATTCAATGATATTGTCGAAAATCTTGGTACTGCATTAGATACAAAATTTAATGTCGAGTATTTTGATAATCCATTCTCATTTTACCAGATGCATACCGAAGCAGATTTAACTGAAACCAAGGCTATTTTAAATTGGCAACCAGCCTGGAGCCTAGAAAAAGGTATTGCAGATTACATCCAACAGCTTGAAAATGGTCATCGTGGCCCACAGGTATCCTCATGAAAATTATTTCCCTATTATGTCTAATCATCGCACTAAGCAGCACTGCCTGCATGCACCGAGACACCCATCAAGGCAATGTCTTTAGTGAAAATGATGTTTGGTTAATTCAAAAAGGTGATACAAAATTCCATGTTGAAACCCTACTAGGCACGCCTGCCATTAAAGATTTACTACATCCCAACCGTGTGCAATACGTCGAACAGGTGAAAGAAGTTGATTCTGGTGCAGCCTATACACGCGGGGTCATCATCGACTACGATGATGCGTTACGTGTTAAACACCTTGAGCGCTTCGGGTTTAAAAAATAAACATGGCAATATATCAACCTGGTCAACGCTCTAATATTAGCTTTCTTATAAGCAGTATCTTTAGTATTATTTTACTACTTACGATCATTGTTGGGCACATGGTTTTAGCCATTTACCTTTGGTTTCACTTCACCGAAAGTTCTGGTATGGAAGTCATTAGCGAGTTTACCGGGCTACCTAATAAACTTTTATGGCTAAGTATCATCGCAGCATTCATTATGGATATTTGGGTGGTCATCAATATGAGAAAAGGTCACCAAAAAGCCAAGCTTCGCTAGCTCAGTGGCAAAAGTTTAGCTGGGGTAAAACCACACAAAAGCAACGACTCCATGGGCAATTGCCAAAGTCGTTGCCAAGCCTGCTGACAACACATGCCAAATAAATACATCCTTATCAAAGATACCCATCGCAATACCAAAACCAGCAGCAAATAAAATAAGAATCAGTAAAGCCCCACCCATCCAAAAAAGAATTTGATGTTTACGCTTGACCTCAATCACACGTTCTGGGGCTAATGCTTCATCCTCATTAAATTGCTGCATAACTTCTGCTGAATGCTGGATTTCCGCACCTTCTGGCGCAGCAGCATAAGCCGAGGAAAATATCATTAAAAAAGAAATCAAAAGAAAATATTTCAAGGATTTATTCATCATCATCATCCTTTTTTGTCGCATGCCACCAATGCAAAACAATCAACAAAACCATTGGCACAAAAACCAAGCAGAAAATAAAAACAAAAATAAACCAAGTTGTATCAACATTCACATGTAAATAACGATAACTATCCACCGATGCCTCTGCTGATATCGAAAAGAATAAGCTTATCATTGCCACATACATACTTTGCAATAGTCGTAAATGCTTCATTCTAAAACCCCTTTTGGTTTTTTAGTGGATGCACAACGGAAACCATAAAAATCGGATGCCATATTGGGTAGTGAATAATTTCGGTGATAGCTCTCTGTGGAAAAAGGATCACTCTTCCACGAGCCACCGCGCATTACACGGTAAACACTGCGTTCTACATTCTCACTACCTGTATCTTCTGTAAATTGATCTTCTCTTGGCACAAAAGAAATAGTTTTACCCTTCGCATCAATATATGGCTTATACACATCAAATACCCACTCCGAGATATTTCCTGCCATATCCATCACCCCATAAGGGCTTGCACCATGCTCATACGCACGTACAGATGTGCTATGACCAACCTGATAGTAGGTATTCAAACGACTCACATCCATTTGATTACCCCAAGGCCAACGACGTGCATCCGTACCACGCGCTGCTTTTTCCCACTCCACTTCTTCAGGCAGGCGTTTCCCTGCCCATGCACAATAATCTTTAGCATTATACCAAGATACAAGTGCCACAGGATGCTCTTCTGTGCCTGCTGGTATTTTTCCTTCCCCCCAGTTTAGTGGTGGGCGATATTTTTTCTCATGCACAAAACGCGCGTACTCAGCATTGGTTACAGGGTATTTATCAATCCAAAAGTCACCCGTATATATTTTTCTTGCGGGGCGATCAGCCTCATTACTACGAACAGAATTGGTACCCATTTCAAAAACACCCGCAGGAATATGAATCATTTTACTCAATTCCTGCCACACACCCGCATCCAACAAGCCCGCTATATCATTTTGAGAATAAGCCTGTTTTTCACCGCTACGAGCTTCATGCTTTGCCTGAATAAGAATATCTTCGCCAGCAGCGCGAACATGCTGATCCACCTCGGCAATATCATAACTTATCTTGCCACGCATCTCATCCATGCGCATTGAGCCTAATTCCATCACATGCAACGAGCCACCAATCATGGCTGCGGCAATACATGTAAGGAAAACCGCCATTGCGAGGCGTTTCCGGCGTTTTTTCTCTTTTTTTGAAACTGGTTTACGTGCCATAGAATCTTTATTTATCCTCATCACGCGGCAATCGTTCGCCATCTGCGGGCGCATAATCTGCCGTACCTGGCATATCCAATGTACCATACCAGCGTTTTAACAAGAGCTCTCCGATTACACCGCCAACAGCACAAAACTCCATATTCAAAATAACAAAAAATCCCCACCACATAATAGGAATCAACTTAGCCCCTTCAGGAGCTCCCGTTTGTGAAGTCATATAATAATCGACAGCAAATACAAATAGTGGCGGAAAATGAGCCACCCATTTGCCACCCCAACCATAAATCAGACCAACAATAATACCCGTAAGCACTGGTAATAGGAACATTGAAATCACAAATGCAAAATCATATTGCGCAATGCCCCAATAAAGCTCTATGCGTACATTCAACAATATATGTCCTAAATTAAAGACAAATGCGCTGGCAAAAAAAGCTACAAAGAAGCGCTGCCATTTTGGTGCCCATGCCTTAGGGAAACTTTTACGTACCTGTGAAGAACTCATGCATAACCTCTAATATTATTAACCTAGGGAGGTACTGATTAACTCAATGAATGATGCCTATACGCCCAAAATCACCAACACCTGCGTTAGCAAACTTAGCAACAGGGGCTTATTACTTGCACTTGCCGCCTTGGTATTGGTGATTCTAATCGCATATCCACTTATTCAGAGTTAATCAGCACCTCCCTAGGAGCCTGTCAGTCTTAAACAACTCTTAACCTTACAGGCCCTCGAAAAACCTCGGTACTTCGTCAAACTTGTGCTTTTCACCCCTAGCTGCGTTGAATGAAATGGACAATAGCGATGCTATGACTCATTTCATTGCGCCTTGCTATGAGTCAAAATCAACGTCGTTTAACTCGTGCGAGGTTTTTCGAGGTGCCCTTACTTCTCTTGCTTAGGATAAGGGTTACCTGTTAATTTTTTATATTCAGCAGCTTTTACATCTTGCAAATACCAATCCTTAACTTTCATACCTGCAAAATATTGTGCTAATAAACGTCGCTCACTGTCCGCTAAGCCCGCATATGAAGGCATACCATATTTCTTCTTTAAACGTGTCGGAATAATAGCTTGCGGATCTTTGGCTGAAAAATACGCATACAACCACGCTTCACTACGTAAAGAACCAATACCGTCCAAACTTGGGGCGGGTACAGTCTCCATAATATTCTTAATACCCCAAATCGTATGGCAATCCCGGCAGCCTATATCACGGTACAAATCAGCCCCTGCACGCTTCACTTCTTCACTGGCAATAGAGTAAAAAGGAATCCCTTTATCATCTATGGGGTTGTTAGCATCATAAACACCCTTTCCAATAGCAACCACAACAACAAGACCTAAAAGCCCTGCAATCAACCAGTCACCCTTTCGCATATTATATTTTACCTTGTTCTTTTAATGCTTCTTGACGACGAGCTTCTTGTTTATTCGTGGCTGCCTGCATCTTTTTAAATTCTTCAGGATCCATTTTATCTTTATCATTATCATCAAAAACGAGATATTTAATATCTTCATCAAACTGTTCATTTTTAGCAGCCCAACGCAAACCAAACACCACTGCTATTAAAATAGATGCGCCACTAATTAACCAAATATAAATTGTCCAGCCATCACCCCAACTATTCATCATTGCTGTTAAATCACTCATTACAACTCCTTTATAACCTTTAAATACACGCCATCATTAAATCAAATAACCATCGAGCAACTGAACCGCTGCAAAGATTGCAGCCACAACTACCCCTAATACAATGGTAGCCATCAAGACTTTTTCACCTGTTTTGACACTACTCATATCGGTATGTTTATAAAATAGTACAATGACACCAACAAACACCGCCATCGAAACCATCATAAATATAAAAATACCGACGCTATAACTCTGGCTACGCATACTTTCAATGCCAAAACCATCAGCTGCACCCAGACTGCTAAAGAACAACTCTAAGGAAACTATCAATAATGAAGATATAAATTGTATCATGACACGGGAGTGTATGCAGAAAAAAGAAAATGAAAAGACAAAGTAAGGTTGAACATCTATTTTTCTAGCAGAAAAAAAAATACCGCCCAAAAGGGCGGTATTTTCATCAATCAATCCAGCTTATTTTTGATGCTCATCACGAGGATCAGGCGTTCCTTTTTTATGGTTATCTACAAAAAAGCTATAAATAACTGGAATAAGCAAAGCAATCGAAATTACAAGCAAACCACCAAATTGAGCATTATCCATATCAATCATATTAATCTCCTATATTAGTGTGCAATGGTATGATCTGGCTTCCAAGTAATTGGAGGCAAGCGCTTCACAGTGATAATTACCGCAAGACAAAAGGAGAAAAAGTAAATTACCGATGTCATATAACCTTTATCCCACCAAGGCTGCTTGTGCATACGTGTACCATCTTCTTTTATATTACCCTCAAAGTTAGCGAGAACAACTTCACCACCGATAATTGAATACTCTTCCAAATCAACATGTTGGTTTTGAAGCTCAATAATCTGAGGTGCCATAATACGCAAATCATTCATTGTAATAGGATGCTGCGTACGCTGAAAAGCATAAGGTGAATCATATTTGGCCAAAGCAGCCTCAATCATCGCCATAGCTTTCGTATCTGCTTCACCCGTCGTAATACTATGATCGTTCAACACATTCTGAACAGGTTGAGAGTTCATCAACGAAACATAATCGTTATAAATAGCAGCATTTGGACGTTGCCCAAACAATGGGAAAGTCCAAGCAACCGCCGTAAGAAATGTTAAAATTAACAAACCAACAACAGGACGGGGTAGCGGGTTATTATTTTCCGCAATGCCGCCCAAACTTTCATGCTCCCAAATATGCTGCGCTTCCTCAGTCTTCCTTTTATCAGATAGCGTATGCAATGGATGGCTCATCTTCAATCCATCAAATAATGGTAAAAATTTTGACATATATATCTCCCTTATTTCAGATTCAAGACAAAATCAATCAGCATACGAATCTCTGATTTGTCTCCATACTCTGGCACTTCTGGTGGATAAACACGCTCACCTTCACGGTACGCATCAAACTCCTCATCCCATTTAGCTAAATCAATATCTTTACCATTAGCATCTTTAGGACCCCATAGGTAATCATAACGAGGCATAATAGAATGCGGCTGTA
The DNA here is from genome assembly GCA_027018935.1 of Mariprofundaceae bacterium. Classification (GTDB taxonomy): domain Bacteria; phylum Pseudomonadota; class Zetaproteobacteria; order Mariprofundales; family Mariprofundaceae. The sequence goes on along the minus strand of JALUXZ010000238.1, from coordinate 21,159 downwards.
CCAAACGAGGGTTAAAGAAATGTAAGGTCATCCATTCTTTTGATGAGTTACGAGAACCAACATGCAACAAGTCTGGTGCTTTACGGTCAGAACCAAATGTTGTTGGAGATTCGCCATTGAAATCACCTAATACTGGTGGGCGACCAAAAGACTGCCAATCATGTGTTTGCTCTGGAAGCAGTGTATGACACCACCAGCAACCTTCACGTACAAACATTGTTTTACCAGAACCTGCAAGAATCTTCTCTTCAGCTGCTGCCAATGTATCCTTCACAGACCATCCGCGTGTCGCTGTAGCAAATTCAATATATGGTGTTTCCACACCATCTTTAATGGATGTTTGCACCAAGAAAACGCCGCCCTTCTCTTCGCTTACCTGATTAGTTTTGCCCAAAGAAGCACTCAAAGCCTGCACATCAGCACCTAAAATATGCTCATGAACCAAGCCACTTGGAAGCGATATACCTGGTTTAAAAACATAGGCTGAAACCTGATCAATTTCAGCCCCTGTTACAGGATCTTTTTTCAAAGTCACCTTGATTGGTTTATCATCACCATGCAGAAATAAATCCCCATAATCAAAACCACTCGTTTTACCATAAGTCAGCTGTTTTTCTAAAGCTACACTTGTGGATGATACGGCAGACATATCTAAGCCTGGCATATAAATAGTAATCATCATTGATGTAGATAATGCTACACCAAAAAGAATTGAACCAACTCGATATTCACGAAATCCCATTCTAATCCTCCTCCCTCTTTTTTATTTATATCTAAAGTAGCTAGAGCCCGAAGGCTCTAGCCCCATCAATCTTAACGTACGTATGCTACTTCGTGCGGAAGAACACCATGTGGAATCTTCTCACCATGTTTCGCAGTCATATACATATTCCATAGCCATACGATGTTGCCCAAGAATACCATGGTTCCACCAATCCAGCGTACGATCATGTAAGGATGCTCGGCAATCACGATATCCATATATGGTACTTCATAAATCTTACCTGCGCCTTGAATCAAGCCCGCGATGGTCATAGAAACCCAGTACAATGAGAAACCAATTAACAACATCCAGAAATGGAAGTTAGCCAAGCTTAGAGAGTACAACTTACGACGTAACAATGTCTGCATGCCGTAGTAAACCGCAGCGGCTTCAGCAAAGGTTGAGAAACCAAGCAATGCCAAGTGAGCATGTGCCACAATCCAACCCGTACCATGAACATACCAGTTAATTGCACGTGTTTGCTGAAAACCACCTTGCATATTCAATGGAATCGCAAGCAATACACCTGTAAGAGTATATTTAAGCTCAATATTTTCAACAAACATAGCCCATTTACCTTGCATGGTTAACAAGATGTTACATACATATGCAACAGCTGGCACAAGAATCAATACACCTTCAACAGATGCGAATGATTTCAACCATTCAGGCAATGGAGAACTCATAATATGATGCGCCGCTGGTGTAGAATAGAACACCACGATAGACCAAAAGTGCAAATGTCCCACACGATGTGAATACAGTGGATTACCCGTAACTTTCGGTACAATATAGTAAGTAATCGCTGCCGCAACAGGCGTAATCAACAAACCTAGAATATTATGTGCAAACCACCATGTCATATATGCTTCGTTCAAACCAGTTAAATGCAAGAATTCAGGCAAGTTCCCAATAAAAAACACAATAATCAGCATAAAGAACGAACCCACAAAAAACCAGTTGGTTGTATAGATACCTTGTGTACGACGGTTAATCACTGTCATAAACGTATTGACAAATAATGGCGTCACCATAAACAGTGCTATATAAATATCAACAGGCCAAACAAAATCTGAATACTCACGACCAGAAGTCATACCAAACCACAATGTAGAAAGCGCAACCATCAAGCCAACATTCCATAACATGCAGTTCCAAACACCCAATTTTTCAGACCAAAGCTTGGTATTACCCAAAGCTGGAACAATGTACATCGCTGATGCTGCAAACGCGCCCACAATCCAACCAAAAATAACAGTATGCACATGCACTTGGCGCATATGACCAAATTGCAATGCATAGTAATGCGTAAACCAATCTGGGAATGCTAATTTAGCCGCATTAAACGACCCAATCCCCGTACCAATAATAAACCACATAATACACGAAAAACCAAAAAATAACGCTGCCGAACCGCCAGGAATATCCTCTTCTTTCGCAAACAAATACTTAAGCATTTACTCACTCCTTTTTTTTAATATTTAACAAAACCAACAAAAAAACTACTTTTTTCAATCTTCCTGATCTTCGTCATGCTGTCCAGGCATCAATAAATACCATGCGAACCACATACTCGAAAATGCTAAAAGAATTCCCAACACCGATGCTACTGCTGCCATCTTTACGCTCCCTATCCCTTATTTATAAGTTATTCTACTGCTTTACCTTCACGAATAGCGTGTAATTTCAAGGCATAACCAAGAATCCACACAAAAATAACACCGAAAATAATCATCACCCAGTTACCAAACCCTTCAAAGGTAAATGGTGAATATGCATCCGAACCCCACAAACCAGCTTCAGGAAACGGACCGCGACCCACTGCCAACTGCGTAGCAATTGTAAACACAGAACCATTACCCATACCAGTAACGAAACCAGCTACAATAATTAGCCATACTGAATTTTTCATACTCTCCTCCCTATTAAAACTACATTAAATCAATTTTAATCTTGCCAAACATTAAGGGGATTTAACCTAGTGTCAAGCCCATAAGTTGATTAAGGTTATCAAAAGCTGGCATTGCCAAGACTTCCTTACATGCGCATCATTGCACACATGAAAGAATTACTTATTTATAGTATTAGTGCTTGCGCATCATTGTTCATTTTGGGCTATGTTGTACATATTTTTATTGGCGGACTTGTTGAACCTCTAACCGAAACTATTGCCATTGGCGCAGCTGTTTCTACAAGCGCATCGGTGATGGCATGGATGGTTCGCGATGTCTTAAAAACACGAAAAAAACGCTAGCATCAAACAACGCACACAGAAGGCTGTCAAACCTAAAGCAGTCGGCTGCAAAACCATGCTTATTGAACGCTTTTCACCTATATTTTCGTTACACGTGCCGCTACTCGCCTCAAACACATGCTGCAAAGCAACTATTCAACGCCATTATAAATTGTTCCGTATCTATTCAGATTGCCGCTGATTTATTCGAGACTACCAACAATGGGCGCTTTTAGGCGAGGCGGAAAAGCGCAACTTGCTGCTGCAAGTGAACATTTTCTAACGCTGGTATCGGGCGAATCGGTGGTGAGCTGAATGGTTACGCTGATGTTTGAGAATACCACCCCTCATCCCAACCTTCTCCCCTCAATGGAAGAATGGGCTTGAAAACATGCTGAATAGTTACGTTTATTTATAAAATGCCAACGCCTTTGTTACATTAATAAAATCTTCTTCAGAAAATTGCCCTTTGTGAAAAACATACTGCTGCTTTGTGCCGCGTTCATCGGTACCTGTTAAACCAAAAGATTTTCCAGCTTTATCCGCAAAAAATCGAATGTCACGCATCAAAAGACGCTGTTTATTATTTTTAAGTTTTAATGCAATGCGCTCTTTGGATATATCCAACGCCACAGGAGCCGAAGGCATCAACAGCAAACGACGCAATACACGCCCCCCCCCTACCATTAAAAAGAAAAAGCCTAAAAACATCAACACTTCACCCAGAATCTGATCCTCACCAGCATACCAGTAACGCATACCAATCAATAATAGAAACCCAACGGTAGGCACATATAACAATAAATCCCAAATTATTCCCGTTTTATCCGCCCGCAATGAGCATTGCGCTTCTCGCCATGATTTAGCCATCTTCACCAACCCCTGCAACATGCTTCAAAACAGGCTCAATTTCGGCACGCAACACACGACCTGGCGCAATATAATCTACTTTTCCATCCGCATTAATCACGAATGTCCAAGGCTCTCCGCGCACTTGAAAGGCATCATAGGCTTCTGGATTATAATATTGATCCATATGCAAAAATAAAACTTTATCACCATAGCGATCAAGCATTACTTTCAAAAGCTGCAATTGCTGATCACATTGCGTGCAATGACCTGGTGTCGCAAACTCCAAAACAATCGGCTTACCTTTTTTTAACGCCTCATCAAAAGATAGTTGATACATGCGCGGATCAGGGTAACGATAACTGGTAAGTTTGGACATATCACCACCAGCATCAGCCAGCGTTTTGGTTTTCAACGATGGAACTTCCTGTCCCACACGAAAAACACCGCCACCACCATTAAACGCATCACAAGCAGTCAAAAGTAATAACGCGCTTATAACAACTACAATATAACGACTCATTTAGAATCTTTCCAACCTGAACATGTTTTGAAAATATTATAAGCCCAGATAAAATTCGCTATTAGAACCAATGTTCCAAAAATACCCATGGTTGCTAGCCAAGGCTTTACAATTATTTCTACTTCTGCAGGAGAAACATGTTCACTAGCAAGACCACCAGCCACGCCAGCAACTGTGAAGAATACTACCATGCCAATCAGTCCAAAATTATGCGTCCAAAAATGCCATTTTACCAATTTCATACTATAGATAGGACGTTTCACCAAACGAGGTACGATATAATAAACAGCCGCAAAGATTGCCATTTCCACCCAACCCAATAAGTTAATATGCGTATGTGCTCGCACAATCAAATTACCATGCATACGATGATCTACAAAGTGACGGAATTCAGAAATTCCGCCCATCAAAGCTCCCCATGAAAAACCAATCATACTGTAAATCACACAGGCAAAAACAAACCATAATGTATATTTAATATATTCCTGATCTTCCCACGGTTGCTGCGCCATCATTTCACCCCTTCATTGGTCGGTTTTTCATCACGTATATCTGTATATTTCTCTTTCCAAGCATCTGGAGCCCAACTATTTATCATCATATCGATAAATGGTGATTCACCTTTCGGTGGAACTGGCGATGATGATGAACCTTGATCTGATTTTAATTCAGATAAAAATACTGCCAAATCGTGAATATCTTTTTTAGGCAAAAGAGCAACATAATAGGCTTGTTTGGGACTCTTGCCATGATCCATGGTAGCATGATCATAGGTTTTTTCAGGATCGCTTAAAAACTTCTCAATCCACTCAACACTGTATTTTGTACCTATACCATCCAAGCTATTCCCCATATTGGTGCCTTCAGACATGGCTCGATGACATTCTGAACAAGCTTGGTGGCGATAAATTTCAGAGCCTCTCTGCCCTACTTCTGATAAATCAAAATGTGTATGATGCTCAAAAATAGGCTTATCACTCGTTGCCATCACATATTGCATAATGCCAAAAGCGATGCTAGCTAAAATAATAAAAGCTCCAGCTACAATAAATAATAATTTCTCGCCTGTTTTTAAGCGTTGTTTTTTGGTTTGTTGGTTGTTTTCTGTCATAGTTGCGCCATTATCAGGCTTAAATCATACTTTGCAATAAGGATATTCATGCGCACTCGTCTAAAACTCATATTCATCACACTATTTTTCCTATCTGGCTGCATCACACAAGCCGATCAACAGCAACAGGCTGACCAAGTAATCAAACAACTTCATCAGGCCATCCAGCAGAAACAATGGGACACTGCAATGCAATTATTTAACCCAGATTTCTTCAAAACAGAGCCAAAAAATCATTGGAAGAAACAGTTTAATGCATTACAAGATAAGTTAGGAAATATCATAAGTTTTCATACGATTTCAAAATCTAAAGATCCACGCTTTGGTGGAGACTTCTATATATACATCATATCTGTTCGTCACGAACATGGCTTCAGTCATGAAACAGTAACACTTATCAAGAGCATTGATGATACACCTCTGACCATTTCAGGTTATCAAATTAAAGCGCAGAAAAACCAATGAATATAAAAAAGGCAATCGCACTCTCTTTCATCATAAGCCTATCCGCATGCAGTCAAATGTCGGGAACAGAGACCCCCACGGCAGTCATCAATCAACTAACTGGCACTTGGGTAAATCAAAATCATGATGGTAAAATTCTTTTTTATTCGGATAAAACTGCAAAAATGATATTCCCCAAACACCAGCCGCCAATCAAACTTATCTCAACCTATGATACAATAAAAAAAGGTGAGCAGATTGGCATTAATTTAGGTGGTTTTTGGAGCGGTCCAGCATTCATCAACACATCCAAGTTACAAGCACATCTTTTGACCATCACCTTTCCTGATGAAAAACCTATAACACTTTCCAAAGTTAAACCCTAACATCACTACTGTCCGACAAAATTTGAGAACTGGAAATTATCCCGATACCTAGGGAGGTGCTGATTAACTCAATGCATGGTGTCTATGCGCCCAAAATTACCAACGCCGGCGTTGGCAAACTTAACAATAGCGGTGCTATTACTTGCGCTTGCCGCCTTGGGATTGAAAATTTTGAATCGCATATCCATTCATTCAGAGTTAATCAACACCTCCCTAGCCCGCATGATTCATAAATCATCGTGATGATTGCGTAGACGCTTTGTTTGCAATGAATATTGAAGAAAGAGTTCGCAGTTGTGCTTACGAACGATTGATGAAGAATTTATTGCGAATAAAGCAGCAAGCAAGGGCTGCGGTATTATTCATGAATAATCCAGACTAGCAACGCACCACAGACATAGAGTGGTATATAGCAGGCTTTTAGCTTCACACCTCTATAAACTTGCATTCAATGCAGGCATAACAGTTATTTTTTAGTAATTATCTTAAAGCAGAGTAAGAAATGCTTATTTCAAAGTATTCAAACGAACAAGCCATTCCCGAAGTTTTTATTGCAGCCCATAAAACTCTCCAACAGAGGGTGAGGTGGCAGTTTTTCTGGAAGAAGCCATAAAAACACTGGTTATTATTAATGCAACCACCCTATCGACATAACACATACGTAACTATTCAGCTCACCACCGATTCGCCCAATACCTGCGTTAGAAAATGCTCACTTACAGCAGTAAGTTGCGCTTTTCTGCCTTGGTCTCGAACAAATCAGCGGCAATCTGAATAGATACGAACCAATTTATAACTATGCTGAATAGTTACACACATACAAACTAAATAAACAGACCCAACACCTTGCAAACAGCATAAAAAAGGGCTGATGCGAAAGCATCAGCCCTTTTTTAATTATCAAGACTGTCGTTTAACGACGTGGTGCTGATGGATTTCCTGAAGTTGCAGGACGAGCAACTGTTAAGAATGCCGCCACATTTGCAATATCTTCATCTGTTAATGTTGCAGCAACCTTACGCATCTGAGCCATAGGGTCATTATCACGTGCAGCATCATCATCTGATGATTTTGTTGTATTTCCTAAGCGAAAAGCTTCCAACTCATGTTTCAAATAAACATAACGTTGTCCGCCGATAGCTGGGTACATATTACCAGCAGAGCGACCATGAAACGCATGGCAACTCATACATGCTGGAACACCACGAGATCCAATACCATACTCCACGATAACCTGACCTTTATAACCTACGCCAATCTCTTCACCATCTTTACGCATCTGATCCAAATCAGAACCCATAAATGGTGTTTTTAACGTATGTACGTAAGCAGCCACATCACGACGCTGCTCTTCAGTCAAGGCTTTTGCAATATCATTCATCTGATACATGGTATTATCCATGCGTTTATCTGCCGCAAAATCTTCAAGTTGCTTCCAAATATATTTCTGTACTTGGTAAGCAAGGCGTGGTGTACCCATATCATCCGCACCCATACCACCCATACCATGACAACCAGCACACGCAGGTACATCATCACCAAAGCCTTGCTCAAAAATAACACGACCCTTCCCAGCATCACCAACAGCTTCAACAGCCATTACTTGCGATGACATCCAAGTCACACTTAATAGTGCCGCAGCACTTAACATCATTAAACGCTTCATTCCAACTCCTCCCTTATTATCAAACAATAATCAATCAAATTCAATCGTCTGTGTTTGTTGCAGATTTATACATAAAAAATGCAATCGCATAGAAAACAATCGCCATTCCAGCATATATTTCCCAAACATCTCCATTTGTAAAATTAATTGATGCTTCAATAAATTCACCCAACATATAAGCCTCCCAGCATTAAAAATAACCCTTTACTCAAAACTAAGTCGCCACACTGACGATTTCCTACAATAACTCAAGTCCACTTTTAACTGAATAAGCAGGCGGACAATCAAGCGCAACTATAGACATGCAATTTATTACACGCAATAGCTTTATGGATATAAACAAGGTTTTACAATTCAATCATCTATAATTTTGCTTTCACTCCCCTTCATCTTTCACTATCAAACGCTCAAATACTTCCTCACGATTTACCAAAATTTCTCGTGGAGCATCAACACCAATCCTTACCTGCCCACCCTTAACACTTAGCACCTGAATTTGAATATTATCACCAATTGTTATAGTTTCGCCCGTTTTTCGTGTCAAAATCAACATATCATTCCACCTCTAATTGCGAACATAAATCACCTATGCAAAGTACTCTAGCTCATCCATCTAGCAATCGGTCGGATTTAAAGCAATCGACTGCAAAAACAGATTATAGCTCACTACAATCGCTTGAGTCCGACAAACGCCTAGGCAGGTGCTGATTAACTCTGAATAAGTGGATATGCGATTCAAAATCACCAACACCAAGCCAGCAAGTGCAAGTAATAGCCACGCTATTCCTAAGTTTGCTAACGCAGGTGGTGGCGAATTTGGGCGTACAGGCATTATTCATTGAGTTAATCAGCACCTCCCTAATCACTTAACTTGTACATGAATAGTCTGACTCCAAGCCTTACCATAAGACACATGATGCCCATCAGCAAATTGCAATGTTAGCGTATGCTCACCTTTTGATAACTTCAAAGTCGTTTCCGCTTGTCCTTTACCAAAGTGCATATGCGCCGCATCTTTCACTACTATTTCGCCGGATGGAACAAATTTACCATCGATAATAATGTGAAAATGCCCTGATTCTTTTTGAAGTTCTCCAGCCTTTTCCACCCGCATACCATCCACAGCCATTACAACATGAATATCACCCTGCTGAACAGAATTATTCACAGGCGAAACAAAGTGCACACCATGTTTTCCGCCTTCATGCGCCCACGACATACCCGCAAATATGACCACCATCATGACAACACCAAATATTTTACTCATTATTTTCACCCCTTTATTTTTCAATCTACCGCAGCAGGATAACGGCTCAAGCTATTGGCATCTACCCGTGAAGCGTTAGGGTTTCTGCATATCAACATCTGGAGCAAAATCAGTGCCTCAAAAAAAACATATCCCTAAACGATTTCAAAGCCCAGAATACTTAGCTGTCTTAGCCAATACAAATGCCGAACAAACTGCTGTTTTTCATCAAGCCGCATTAAATGATATGCAAAAAATAGCAGAAAAAGGCTACCCAAATGAGATATGCGGTCTGTTGTTAGGCAGTATAAATGCACAAAGCTGGAATATTCAACAAGTGCGGCAAGTAAAGAATATCAACACTGAACGTGCTGCAGATCGCTTTCAGCTTGATCCAAACGGCTACCAATCCATCGACCATGAAATTCGAGGCAGCGGTGTAGAGATTATTGGCGTATTTCATTCCCATCCCGATTGCCCCGCCAAACCTTCCCCCACCGACTTAAACAGTGCTTGGGAGGGTTTCTTATACCCTATTATTAGCGTCTATGATGGCAAGGTTGCTAGCCTGCATTGCTGGGAACCCAATGAAGCATCTGGAAAATTCCACCCTGTTACAATCTCCAAGGCAAACACATGAAACTACTTACATTGGCATTATTTATCAGTATTTTAAGCTTGAATGCTTGCAGCTCGCTACAAAAGAACACAGTCGAGCCAGCTTTTCACAAACCCGCCACGACACAAACCATGCAGCCACGCAGCAAGCGCTCCCTTTATCTCGGAGCCCAAACAGCCATGCATAATGGTCAGCCTACACTAGCCATTCAATTTTTAGAGGCATTGCTTGCCCAACAAGCCGATGAAAACAACACAGAAAATATTCTTGCTGATCTCAGACCGACACTTCAACTTGCCGACCTACTTCTAAAAAGCAATCGTCCTAAGCAAGCCTTAAAATATTTACAAACACCCGTTCACCTCACTAAAATCAACAAAGAAAATACTAGCGAACAAAAGGAATTGTATGTCATGTATGCCCGCAGCCTCGCGGGTATAAAACAATACAATGATGCGTTAGATGCACTTACCAAGCTACTAAGCCAGCACCCATTATTTATACCTGCTCGCAACCTACAAATCACCCTGTTTATTCACACAAAACAATTTCCTTTGGCTCACATAGCCATCAATACTGCTATCCAACAACAAGACAGCGCAAGCCTGCGTCAGTTTCAAGCCGATGTTTTCAGCCGTGAAGGAAAATTCCAAAAAGCAGCCAATAGCCTGAAGAAGATGCATGCACTCAACCCCAAGGACGACACGGCTATTCTTTTGCTTAGTCAGCTTGAAATGCAGCAGCAACATCTTGATAAAGCCGAGAAAATTCTTCGTAGCTTCAGCAAACTCAACCCAACAAACCTGCGTGTACAACATGCCTTAGCGCGCTTACTTATTCAATCCGAGCGCCCACAAGAAGCCATTCTTATTTATAAGAAAATACTTCAATCTCTGCCAGAGAGTACTGAAATTCACTCTGCTTTGGGGCTTCTGTACTATCAAAATAAGCAATTCCAAGAGTCTGCGAATCAATTTAACAAAGCTCTACAAATAGCACCTAAAAATCAAAATTATCGTTTTTATTTGGCAAGCAGCTTGGAAGCACTACAAAAAAATCAAGAAGCCCGCGCACTATACCAACAAATTGATTCCCACCATGAGCTTTGGCAAGAGGCGCAATTACGTCTAGCAAGCATGGATTTAATGGCAAAAAAATACGCATCTAGCCTTCAATATACACAGAAAATACTCAAGAAAAATGCTAGCAATAGTCGAGCATGGGTGCTTTTGTCCGCCATTTATTTGGTACAGGAAGAGTATCAAAAGCTTTTAGATACAACCCAGCCAGCCACTTTATTAAAACAAATTCCCACGCGCCTTCAAATGAATCGTGCCATCGCATTCGAACATTTTAAACGCTATGAAGATGTTGAGCGCACACTGAAAAATCTAATTCGTAGCAGCCCCGACCATGTTGATGCGCTGAATTTTTTAGCATACACTTATGCGGAACAAGGCATCAAACTTGATGAAGCCAAAAACTATATTCAACGCGCCTTAAGCCAAAAGCCTAACGATGGCTATTTTCTCGATACTTTGGCATGGGTATATTATAAGCAGGGTGAGTATCATCTAGCCGTTACCACCCAGCAAAAAGCTTTAAAAATAGTCAGCAATGATGCAACCATGCATGAACATCTAGGTGATATGTACTGGAAGCTAGGAAAACAAGAGAAAGCCATTCAACAATGGCAGAAAAGCCTTTCGTTACAAGCAGATAATTCATTCATACTTCGTCAAAAAATAAAGCACGGTGTAAAATAACCCATGATTAAACACCTGTACATTGCTACGCTTCTGTTGCTACTTACAGCCTGTAGCACCCTGCAACAGTCTGTACCTATTCAAGACGGTTCCAAGTGTAAGCCTTGGTATAATTTCAATGGGCAGTTATCTATTTTAGAATCCACACACCGCTGGCAGGTTCTTATTCATTGGCAGGCAAACTTAGAATCTGGTAGTGCACGTTTAACCCATGCAGCAACAGGACGGATTATTGAATTGCAATGGCAAGGCAAGCAAATTCAAATGCGTGACAACCAAACAGCCACAACACGCTGGCAACCCATCCAAGCAGATACACTCATGCAGTATGGCATTGTCTTGCCACCACAAAGTATTGCTATGATTCTTCACCACCAAATTCCACCATCACTTAAAGCCAAGGGTAATGATATTTGGCAGGGCAAGCTACACGGCAACAGCATTCGCATACGCTGGCAAAACAATTGTCATAAACTTACCATGACTGATATTACCCATGGTCGAACTGCCATCTTGCGTATTTTTCCATGACTTCTAGCTCTTTCGCCTTAAGCACTATTCTTGCACCTGCAAAAATAAATTTACATCTAATGATCACAGCCACCCTTGCTGATGGTCGCCATGCGCTGGATACCAGCTTTGCCTTTATCGATGTATGTGACTCCCTACATATCACAGATTCCAAGCAGTTATCTGTTCGTTGCTCCATTGTATCTTTATCAGGCGAGAAGAATCTTGTTTTTCAAGTATTGCAAGCACTCAAAGAGAAGCATCGGGTTCAGCAAGGCTTGGATATTTATATTGATAAAAAATTACCTGCCGAAGCTGGGCTAGGTGGTGGTTCATCCGATGCAGCAAGTGCCCTTTTGGCAGCCAATCAACGCTGGGGACTACAACTCTCCAAACAAGAGCTTATCGATTTCTCGGCTAATTTTGGTGCAGATATTCCCTGTTTTTTATTTGGCAAAGCTAGTTTAGCAACAGGCATTGGTGAAAAACTAATCCCCTATCCTGAAGCCATGCCATGTGCGTATGTTTGCCTAGCTCGCCCGAACAAAGGGCTATCAACAAAAGAAGTTTTTCAGCACTTTGACCACCAAGAACACAAACGTAATCAACTGTTTTTAAAGGATAAAAATAGACACAATCAAATTCAGAAAGAAGCATCAGAACTTCATAAAACACAAAGCCCATTGACCCACCAAGCAAGCGCCGATACTATCCGCGCCGCTTCGCAGGGTAAGGTTTCCATCGGAGAGAATGCTTTGGAGAAAAGTGCCATTGCATTACTTCCGGAAGTCGGTTTACTCTTGCAAGCCATGCGGCAAAAAGGCGGCTTGGCTTGGATGAGTGGAAGCGGTTCAACCTGTATTGCTTTGTGTTCAACACAACAACAAGCCTCATTGCTTGCAAATAATTTGCAGCAAAAAGGGCTTGCTAGCTGGACACACGCAGGAAAGTTGCTCGATAAGCATCCTGCGTTTGTGAATAATATTGGGGCGTAGCCAAGCGGTAAGGCAGCGGGTTTTGATCCCGTCATGCGCAGGTTCGAATCCTGCCGCCCCAGCCATTCGCATAGTAGATTTATTACATATAGCTTGTCATCAATACGCGCTAACGGAGCATTGTTCTCATGGCCAAACCTAAGAAGTTACGTTTATTTTCTGGAACATCCAACCCAGAACTAACGGCTGATATTTGCGAACACATCAAAATGCCTGTTGGTGACATTTATGTCCAACGTTTTTCCGACGGCGAAGTCTTTTTACAATTTGAAGAAACAATTCGTGGTTTGGACGTATTTATTGTGCAAAGCACATCTTCCCCAGCCAATGATAATTTAATGGAGCTTTTGATTGCTATTGATGCTGCCAAACGCGCATCAGCACATCAAATATGCGCAGTCATCCCTTATTATGGTTATGCGCGTCAAGATCGTAAAAGTGCAGGTCGCACACCAATATCTGCCAAACTTGTTGCTGATTTATTACAAGCTGCAGGTGTTACACGCATACTAACCATGGATTTACATGCCACACAGATACAAGGATTTTTTAATATCCCTGTCGATAATATTTTCGCAGGTCCATTGTTTGCCAAAGATATTGAGGCACGTAATAATTTAGATGACATTCTGGTTGTTTCACCTGATGTTGGTGGTGTGGTTCGTGCGCGTGCTCTTGCCAAACGATTACATGCAGATATTGCGATTGTTGATAAACGTCGCCCTGCCCCCAATGTTGCAAAAATTATGAATATTATTGGTGATGTAGAAGGTCGTCACTGTATTCTTATTGATGATATGGTAGATACAGCGGGCACACTTTGTAATGCTGCTGAAGCACTCTTGGATCGTGGTGCCAGCAAAGTTAGTGCTTATGCAACTCATGGCGTACTCTCGGGTCCTGCTGGCGAGCGTTTGGCAGCATCTAACCTGTCTGAATTGGTCATTAGTGATACCATTAAACAACCTGAGCATATCCTTGCCACTGGCAAAGTGCGTATTCTAACTGTTGCTAACCTGATGGGTAAAGCCATTAAACGTATTTATAATGCCCGCTCTATCAGCAGTCTCTACGAATAAAAAAGCGTCAATCTCATTTTAAAGTTCTTTTTAATTAAATATCCCTTCCATCTAGTATAAAAACACATAGAGTGCGCCGCGCTTTCATGCGGGCTATGCTCGCTGCAAGCATCTGTATCGGGACAACCCGCCAGATTTATTTTAATTATTGAGGTATAAAACCATGACTGACTTAATCGTCGAAGCAGAATTACGCGAAACTACAGGTAAAGGCGATGCGCGCCGTATGCGCCGTGCTGGGCTATTGCCAGGCATCATTTACGGTGGTGGTAAACCTGATGTTCCCTTGACTATCAATGCCAACGCTATTGGCAAGCTATTAAACGAAGAAGCCTTTTATACCTCTATGTTAGAAGTAAAAGTAAAAGGCAAACGCGGCAAAAACACAGTATTGTTAAAAGATGTACAATGGGATCCTTTGATGGATACTGCTATGCACTTGGATTTCATGCGCGTTTCATCTGCAGATAGCGTAACTGTAGAGGTACCTGTTGTAGCTATTAACTTTGAAAAATGCCCAGGCGATATTGCTGGTGGCTTGTTAGATGTGATTCGTCACGTATTGGAAATCACATGCCGCGCAGACTCTATCCCTGATGCTATCGAAGTAGATTGTGCTAACTTGGATATTGGTGATACTGTTCATATTGAAGATTTAAACCTTCCAGAAGGTGCTGAAGTTCTACATGAAGTAAACTTCACTGTACTTAATGTCTCTGCTAAGAAAACTGCCGAGCCAGAAGCAGAAGCTGCAACAGAAGACGCAGGCGAAGCTGCTGCTGACGAAAGCACTAGCGAAGAATCATAATTCATGAAACTATTGGTCGGACTTGGCAATCCCGGCTCTAAATATAAGGAAACAAGGCATAATATTGGCTTTCGTTTTCTTGATCAATTAGCTGAATCAGAGGGGGTGCGGTTTTCCGCAGCCCCTCGTTTTCGTGCTGAAACAGCCAATTGGCAGAGTCGCGAAGGCAAAGTATTACTCGCCAAGCCTCAAACTTTTATGAATGATAGTGGCGAGTCTATTAGCCCTTTATCCCGCTATTATAATATTGAGCCTAAAGATATGATCGTTGTGTATGATGATTTGGATTTACCCTCTGGAAAGTTGCGCATTAAAATTGGGGGCGGACATGGTGGGCACAATGGTCTTCGCTCGCTTAATCAACACCTTGATAACAGCGACTACACACGTATAAAAATAGGTATTGGGCGGCCAAGCAATGGCGATATTACGGCTTGGGTATTGGGTCGCGCCAATGAAGATGATCGCGCTGATGAAGCTCGTATCTTACATGTATTAAAAGAAGAGCTTGGTGGCATTTTATCTGGCAATACAGATACCGCAGCCAATAAGATCCATAACAAATTAAACCCTTAGAATAAGTATTTATTCATATCAGGAGACTCTCCCATGGCACTTTCCATAGGCATCGTCGGACTTCCAAACGTTGGAAAATCAACCTTATTTAATGCCCTAAATGGTGGTGGCGCGGAAGCTGCCAACTACCCATTTTGCACCATTGATCCCAATGTTGGACTGGTCAAAGTTCCTGATTCACGCATGGATGCATTAGCGAAGATTGTGAATCCTCAAGCCATGCAACATGCCGTTGTTGAATTTGTGGACATCGCAGGTTTGGTTGCTGGTGCAGCCAGCGGTGAAGGGCTTGGCAATAAATTTTTAGCCAATATTCGTGAATGCTCTGCTATTGCGCATGTCGTGCGCTGTTTTGATGATGAAAATGTCACCCATGTTTCCAATCAAATTGACCCTCTTTCTGATATTGAAGTCATTGATACCGAATTGATGCTCAAAGATATGGAAAGTATCCAAAAGGCTGTGGAAAGAACGATTAAAACAACCAAATCAGGCAATAAAGATGCACTTGCATTGCTTGAAGTACAACAACGTGTACTTAAATCTTTGGAGGATGGCATTACTGTCCGCCGCCAAAATTTAAGTGCTGACGATGCTGAAAAAATTAAAGATTACTGCCTATTAACGGGCAAGCCTGTGTTATATATTGCCAATGTTGATGATGGATCATTACCTGATGGTAATGCTTATGTCGAAAAAGTGCGCGCCTTTGCCGCCGAAGAAGGTGCTGAAGTTGCTATTGTTTCCGCTCAAATTGAAGCTGAATTAACGGAAATGGATGAAGAATCTAAAACTGAATTTCTATCTGATCTTGGCTTAGAAGAGCCAGGGTTAAATACAGTGATTCGTACTGCCTATACTTTGCTTAATCTTATCACCTATTTTACTGCTGGTGTAAAAGAAGTACGCGCTTGGACTATTCATATCGGTGATACAGCTCCCAAAGCAGCTGCTGTCATTCACAATGACTTTGAAAAAGGCTTTATTCGCGCTGAAACTATTGCTTATGAAGATTTTGTAAATTTGGGTGGCGAAGCCAAATGCAAAGAGGCTGGCAAGATGCGCCTGGAAGGAAAAGAGTACATTGTACAAGATGGTGATGTGCTGCATTTCCGTTTTAATGTCTGATACAATCACATAAACCATGTCACCCTCTATACTTTGGGTCACGAAGTTAAGCAGCCCAACTTTAAGTCATCAGCAACATATTTTGCATTCCATACAATCGGCAAAAGGCACGCGCTGTCATCTGTGTAGTGGTGAGAAAGAGGCAATGCGGATGATTCAAAAGCTGAAACCCACTGTGATTTTACTAAGTATGCAGGGTACACATACTTTAGATTTATTACGCAACTGCAAAACGCACACTTTGTCGTCACTTATTCCAGTTATTATGCTTGGGTTGAACATTCCAAAACCTATCCGTGATTATGCATTTTTACTTGGTTGTAGTGACTATATTGAATCAACCGTAGGCACACAGGAATTATTGGCACGCATTCACCTACACAGCACCGCTTATCTGCAAAGCCTTCAATATATTGTTATGCAGACCACACTTACACAAACAAAACAAAAACTCGAAACATGCCAAAAAGCCTTAAATAATGTTACATCTTTGGATGCTTTAACGGGCATTGCCAACCGCCAAACATTTTCTCAAAATTATGAGCGAGAATGGAGCCGCGCCCTACGTGAAACCGAACCATTGTCTGTATTGATTGCCAATATTGATCATTTCAAAGCCTACAATGATTATTATGGCTACCAACAAGGTGATATATGTCTAAAAAATATCGCTCAACTCATACAAGATGTTTTACAACGCCCTACCGATTTCTGTGCCCGCTACTGTGGTGAAGAGTTTATTATCTTATTACCTACCACAACAGCCAAGGGCGGTATTTATATCGCAGAGAAGCTGCGCAAGGCTATCATTGATTTAAACATTCCTCATAAGCACTCTGAAACCCAAGCATGTCTTACATTGTCACTGGGGCTTGCCACTACATCGCCGATGCTCAAGCATAAATCTCGCGATTTAATTCGCGCTGCTGATCTCGCTCGTTTTGAAGCCAAGAAACAAGGGCGAAATAGACTTATCTGCAAGAATATTTAAAATAAAAAAGGGCAGAGAATAAATCTCCACCCTTTCTACCATCCGAACATAATCAAATGCTACGTTTAGTGATTGCAACCTTCAGAATGCACATGCCCATGTTCTAATTCTTCAGCAGTGGCTTCACGAATAGCACGAACAGTCACATCAAAGTGCAATGCCTCATCTGCCAAAGGATGATTGCCATCCACAGTGATTTCTTCATCATTCACTACAACCACATTCACAACCTGAACACCTTGATCTGTTTCAGCTTGAAAGCTCATACCTACTTCAATATCCATATCACTTTCAAACATCTCACGCGGTACCGCAGCAACCATTTCTTCATTGCGAACGCCATAACCATCTTCAGGGCTAACAATAGCCTTCAAGGAATCACCCACAGTCTTGCCTTCTAATTCGCGTTCCAAACCAACCACGATGTTTTCTGCACCATGCAAATACACCAAAGGCTCTTGACCTTCCGAGCTATCTAAGACCTCTCCCTGTGCATTTTTCAGGGTATAATCAATTGTCACAACTTTGTGATGGGAAATTGTCATTTTTCTCTCCTACAGATTGAACACTCAAGAATAGACTAATGAATGTTTGAAACGCGGCACGCTACGTATCAATGACAGCACAGCAAGCACCTTCTTCTGTAGTAAATCCATGCTTACAATCATTTATCGACTGGTTGCTTAGGGAGGTGCTGATTAACTCTGGATGAGTGGATATGCGATTCAAAATTTTCAACCCCAAGGCGGCAAGCGCAAGTAATAGCACCGCTATTGTTAAGCTATGCATATGGACGACCGATCAGGTGAATTGCGCTTGCGTAAGAGAATATACCCTGGGGTACGAGAGATTTGTTGCAAGCAAATGAACAAGCGAGGGTGCGGCAGCATTCATGAATAATCCAGACTATACACCTAAAATCGCATGTCCACTTATTCAGAGTTAATCAGCACCTCCTTAGGTAGTGCTATATAAAAGATAGAGCCCATACCCAATGTCGATTCACACCACACTTGTCCACCATGTGCTTGAACCAAGTATTTCACAACTGCCATCCCCATGCCTGGGCGTTTTTTATCCGTTGTAAAAAATGGATTAAACACACGTTGCAAATCACTTTCGCTCATACCTAAACCACTATCTCGAACCACCAACACATCCAAACCTGCACGTTTTTCCATATGCAATGATATATGCCCACCCATTGGTGTGAAATGCAGGGCATTATCCAATAGTTCTGTCACAATACGCTCTATTGCCAAAGGATCTGCCCAGACACTCGATAATTCACTCATCGCGATACTCATATCTTTTTCCTGTAATATGCCCTGTTGACGCGCTAATACTCGCTCAACCCATTCTGATAATTGAATATGCTCAGGCTCCAAATCATCAAACATACAATGATAAATATCATTGGCTCCAGCGACCAAATCATTCATATGCGTGACAACATCTGCCATCATTTCCAAACTTTCTGGAAAGTCCTTTTGAAGCACGTGAGAAGCAGGTGTTGAATCATTTTTCGCATCACTTAAGGATGTCTGCATATCACTCAATAAGGCATTCATATTGATTAATGGGTTGCGCAGATCATGTGAAAAAACATACATCAACTGTGCCATATCCTGTTTGGATATAGAAAAATCATCGCCTTGTTTCTTATTCTCTTTTACATTCATAAAGCAATCAAACCTCATTAACAATCATGGCACATCAAGATGTTATAAAGCTTAATCATTATAAGTCATATTTCATATAGCACAAATATGCTATAGGGCACCTCAAAAAACCTCGCACGAGTTAAACGACGTTGATTTTCGCTCATAGCAAGGCGCAATAAAATGAGTCATAGCATCGCTATTGTCCATTTTATCCAACGCAACTAGGGGTGAAAAGCTCAAGTTTGGCGAAGTGCCGAGGTTTTTCGAGGTGCCCTATGGAAGTGCTGATTAACTCTGAATAAGTGGATATGCGATTCAAAATTACCAGCACCTCCCTATATCACAGGTAATCTTTACAAATATCAGATTTTTATTTCATTTTCATACAAGCGATAGTCATTTTTATCAGCATCCGACAATGCTTTAGCAATTAAGAGCCTCGCTTTGGGCTGCAAATCATCCGATAATAAACTTCGATACACATCTTTATAAAAGGCATCTGGAACCACATCGACATAAAAATGAACAGACTTTACATGTTCATTTAAATCATCTGCAACAAACACACGTGATTCATCAGGCATCAAGCGGGTATCTTGTATTTCTTTCCAGCCATCATCATAAGCAACTTCACGCACAATGACCCATTGCCAATGTTGCAACACCTTACCTTGTGCATCCAAAGCTTCAGCTTTCACCCATATTTTCGGAGTTACATATGTTGGGAATGCGTGACCTATATGCACCGATGTCATGCTAAGTATCGCTAACTTTCCTTGCTTCTTAAGCTTAAACTCTAAACCACTTCGTACCATATCCACATCATGAATACCTTTAAACGCGTGCTTTCTATCAGGCATATGACAGCTCTGACATTGCACGCCCTCACGAGAAAAACGACTTTTTTTCCATTCAAACAACGTGTTTTCTAAGGGTTTTCCATTGATTGCATAGGCTTGCGGAAACTGATGACACGCAGCACATAGTTGTGATTTTTCAAAATCTTTTGTTGCAACAAAGCCTCCATGCGCATCTCCTTGCAAATGCCCTACAACATCACTTCCACGGCGTGGCGGTCCAAAGCGTTGACCTTGCCGAACATGGCATACTGCACACGTTACACCCGCATGCCGTAAAGGAAGCTGTGATTTTGTTGAATCCAAATCAGCTGCTCTGGAAAAGCCTTCGGGATTCTCTAACAATGTGCTAAGCGTTGCATCCAAATCGCCCGCATCACGATATAGCTGTTCAGCCAATGGCGCATGGCACACCAGACAATCATTGCCAGCAGCATGTCCCATATTTGGGAATTGCCCCACCAAACCTGGCGAATAAGCCATTGCATGTTTGCTATCGCGCCAAGCATTAAATTGCTCCTGATGGCATTGGGCACATGCTTCGGGGCGCATATTGTTTTCCAGACCCGCATGCACCTTACCCATTGCTTGAGGCTTATCCCAATAATCCAAGGGCAAAGAATCTTCATGAAAGACTGTTTTTTGGATAGTAGCCTCTTGCACAGATGACTCATCCATAGAAAGCCCAACAAGCCCCAACCCTATCGCAACAATTGCTATCGGCATCCACCAAGTTTTTTTCATATTCACCTCATAAAAAAAGGGCAACCAGTATGCATATACCAGTTGCCCTTTAAGACACACTAACAGTTACAACGTTTGGGCACCTCGAAAAACCTCGCTACTTCGCCAAACTTGTGCTTTTCACCCCTAGCTGCGTTGAATAAAATGGGCAATAGCGGTGCTATTACTCATTCTATTACGCCTTGCTATGAGCAAAAATCA
>JALUXZ010000237.1 GCA_027018935.1 Mariprofundaceae bacterium | reverse complement strand
TGAATAGCTATTGTTGCTTAAAGTGTGCATAGAGAGTGTACATTTAGAGGTTGAAAATGAAAACAAATGCAGTCGATTTGCGTCGAAATATGAAGGATATTATGCGTGCAGTGGATAGGCATGAAATGGTGACTGTACTCTATCACGGTAAGGAAAAGGCAGTCATCCTACCTATCGAACATGCTACTTGTGAACCTGTTGTTGAGCATGCTTTTTTTGGTATGCATGTTGATTCAGAGAAGCCAGTTGATGCGGTGATGGAAGGTCTTCGTGGTGGTCGTATTGATGGTATTTGATACTGATGTGCTGATTTTTGTGCAGCGTGGTAGTGTAAAAGCAGCACAATGGGTGGAAAATGCCAAAAAGCGTTATATTTCAACACAAACATATATGGAATTATTGCAGGGTGCAAAAGATAAAAAGCAACATCAAGTGATTCAAAGGTTTCTTAAAGATTATACTTTTACGGTATTGCCACTGACACAAAACATTGGTCATCGTGCCTCGGTATATGTTGAAGAGTATGCACTATCGCATGCAATGAGAGCAGGAGATGCGCTTGTGGCGGCAACGGCAGTGGAGAATCATTTGCCCTTGGCATCTGCCAATGAGAAACACTTTCGGGTTATTCAAGAGTTGGACTTGCATATATTTTCTCTGAATTGAGATGGTTGGTTGTAGGTGATTATTATATAAGTATGCACTTATTCGGAAGTGTGTTGCTAAGGATTGAAGAACATGGCTAAAAAATTACAAAGTATTCGCGGTATTCATGATGGATTGCCTGCGGAAGTGGGTAAGTGGCGCAAGATTGAAGATGTGGCGCGTGAAGTGTTTGCTAGTTATGCCGTATCGGAAGTGCGGTTGCCAATTTTGGAACCAACAGAGCTGTTTGTGCGCTCGGTGGGTGAAGAAACGGATATTGTTTCCAAAGAAATGTATGCCTTTGAAGATCAGGGCGGTGATTCTATTTGCTTGCGTCCAGAAGGCACAGCTGGTGCGGTGCGGGCTTATTTGCAAGCTGGCTTAACGCGGGCAGGGGCGCAGCGTTGGTTTTATATGGGGGCAATGTTTCGTAGGGAACGTCCACAAAAGGGGCGTTTGCGCCAGTTTCAACAAATTGGGGTGGAATGGTTCGGTGTGACAGGTCCTGTTGCCGATGCTGAAATGCTAGCGATGGCACAGCATTTTTTAGATACATTGGGTATTGAAAAGGTTCGTTTGGAGATTAACTCTTTGGGTTGCACTACATGTCGCCCTGCTTACCGTGATACTTTGATGGTGTATTTGAATGCCCGTTCTGAATCTTTGTGTGATACCTGCAATGATAGAATTGAGAAAAATCCCATGCGTGTATTGGACTGTAAAAATGAATCCTGCCAAGCACAGTTAATCGATGCCCCAGAAATGGTGGCGCATGTATGTGGTGATTGTGAAACGCACTTTTCAGGCTTAAAAGCTGGTTTGGATGCTTTGTCTGTGCGCTATGAGGTAAATCCACGCATTGTGCGTGGCTTGGATTATTATAATCGCACGGCATTTGAATTCGTCACCGATCAACTTGGCGCACAAGGTACTGTGTTGGCAGGTGGTCGCTATGATGGTTTGGTTGAATCTCTGGGTGGCCCGGCAACGACTGCGGTTGGTTTTGCCGCAGGTATGGAGCGATTGGCGATGTTGATGCCTGATGTTGATGCGCATGCTGTGGATGTGGTTGTGGTTGCTTTGGGTGATGAAGCTTTGTCTTATTCATTGCAGATTGCCAAGCAATTACGCGAGCAAGGTATTGCGGTGGTGCATGCAGGTGGTGGAGCCGCCAAGCGCCAGTTCAAACTGGCAGACCGAGAAGGTGCGCATTTTGTTGCCGTGGTGGGTGATGATGAAGTGCAGCAAGGCGTTGTAGCATTAAAAAACTTGGCAACGGGAGAACAGAAAACTTGCTCAATTGAACAGGTTATAGAGTATCTTATAAATTAATTTATCATATGTGGAAATGGTGTTCTCAGACTATATTTGAAAAGTTAACTGTAAGAATATGGATTTTTTCTGTATTCTTTCTGAAATATAGATGATATAGTGAATCATGAATTGATTTACCTGTTTCGTCATTCCCGTGAAAACGGGAATCCAGCCTCGTTTAAATATGATTATCGAATGGATGCCCGACAAAAGAACTCGAGCATGACGGTAACTCTAAACATGAATGACTATATTACATTTACACATATGATTGTAGGGGTGATTGCCCTTTAAATGCGGGAAAGAAATCGATAATATCAAGATTGAAAAAAACTATTACTATGATTCTCTAACCTTTCTTTAACAATTTGTATCTTACGCTCAAACTTTTCACCATTGATTAATTGATCCATATAAAGTTTGGCTAGCCTGCTTTTAAGGCTGGAATGTTTGGGGTAATACTCTTTAATTAAAAAGTAGGTATATTGAGCCAAGGCATCTTTTCCTATAAACTGATGTTCATAATTCGCTCTTTTAAATATAGCGCAGGCAAGCCCATCTTTAATAGCTGTGACGATACCTGAAGTGGATTTTTCTTTTGCAAAAAGAATCGTAAATCGTTCGCCTATTTCATGGTCACTATCATGTGCATCCGAGTTGCCAAAGGGTGCTAAATATTTATGCTTATTTGTTGTCTGGAGCGCGGTTAAATGCGTCATATTGTTATGCTCTCTTACTTTTTCTTCGCCAAAAACTTCAACGCCATCCAAGTGTGAGCTTTTCAACATCTCTTTATAAAAAGCTTGATGGAGATGATACTTGCCATCACGATAAACCCAGTTGGGATGCGCTAATATTGCAGCACCCTGTGACTCTTTAATCTTATTGATCACCCAAATATTTTTTGCGTAATGTGCAGGATCAATGTTTTCATCAATATCCGCTGTTTTTAATACTTTAGCTATATCGCGAAGCTCAGCTTCATATTTTTTGCTATCTTTTCTTTGATCTTCAATGGATTGATTGGCATGGATAGATAGAATATGTCCATTCCCCAAAGCAATAGACATATCTTTTTTGCCACCAACACTGACCTCTTCACCCGCCAATGCCAAAATATCAATATCATGTTCGGTTACCTTCTTGATTGCTTGAAGTGAGCCATTATAATTATCATGGTCGGTAACGCTTACAAAGTCCATGCCAGCACCCAAAGAAGCCAGTACCATAGCAAAAGGCGTTGCTTTTCCATCTGAAAAGATGGAGTGCATATGTAAGTCACCCTTTAATGGTCTTAATTGAATCATCTCTTTATCAAGGCAATACAGACAAACAGTTTTTGATTCTTTGTAGGTGAAATTAACTTTGATAATAAATTCGCCAATGCATGGCATGTTGTATGTAAATACAATTTTACGATTTTTAATCGTATAATCGAGGCTCTCTTTATGGTAATAATCACCACGTGAGAGCACTTCTATAGATTCAATGTTACTGGTGTTTTTTAGCGTAAGTTTATATGCCACATCTTTATGTTGTGCGACGACATTTGGTGTTATTTTCATAACTTCCCCTGTTATTCGTTATGTTTTAATATACATCACTGCAAGGTGGTAAGCAGGATTTCGCACCAAGCTTATAAAAGTTGCCTGCCGTATATAGCCGATATTCCAAGCGTATAGATTGCCAGAATTACTACATTTCGAGGGTTGCCAGAAAGCTTTGGTGTTTTAATTTGTGATACATTCAACGCTATAATAATCATAAAGCAGACATAAAGGATTATAGCAAACATGTCCTTATCAAAAAAGCTGGAAAACAAAACAATAAAGACAATTAATATGCTATTATTATCCAGTGCTAAGCCTGTATATTTTGTGCCGCCAGCAAGACCAAATGTACTAAAGTAACTCAACCGTAACGCACTGGTTGCCACCATTAGGAATGAACCAATCAAATAGATAAGAGAAAAATCACCATAACTCAGAAGAAGAATTGCAGGTGTAACGCCGTAACTTACAATATCAATCGATACATCAAGTTGCCCACCAAACTTGCTGTCATCGCCTGTGCGCCCCTTCATTCTTCTCGCCACAAGCCCATCAGCCCAATCAAAAGCAACAGCCCAAATCATGCCAATCATGGCAGCGGCATAAACGCCTTTGATGCAGAAATAAATCGCAAGAATGGTGCAGGCCAAGCCTGCAAGCGAGCAAAGGTTGGGAAGATCCTTTACGTAAGAGAGTATGGTTGGTTGCTGGGGTTTCGTTGTCATGATGTTCCTTAAAAAAACTATTTACTAATGGATTCGTTTGAATTGTGTTATGCTAACTGCGAAGTTATTACTATCAAAGGATTATCAAAGAAATGGTTGTTTATACAGTGGGCACGTTTGATTTATTACATGTTGGACACCTTGCCTTACTGGAATACTGCGCCAGCTTAGGCGATACGGTTGCTGTTGGCGTTGCTTCCGATGAAGTTGTTAAATTATATAAACCGAATGTTCCGGCTATTCCACTGGAGCAACGTATGCAAATGCTTAAAGCTCTTAGTTGTGTGGATATTGTACTTCCCTACCATAAACTGGATTACATTGCTGTCTGCAAGAAAGTTAAGGCAGATATTTTTGTAATTGGTGAAGATTGGGGAAAAAAACCTCATAATGAGGGTGTTGAAAATTATTTAAAATCACAAGGTAAAAAGATTGTGCAAGTTCAATATAACCCACAAAACTCATCAACAAAAATCAAGGCGCAAATCATCGCTCAATATCAAGTTGATGTATGTAAATCTAAGGCATTAGATAAAGTTATTAATGTTTAGGGGCATGGTTATTTTCTTTTTTCTGATGCTTGTTGTTAGGGGTGGGTAAGTCCGATAAAACTCTTGGTTTGGTTTCGAATATATTGAAGTTTCTAAGTAGAAAAGAAGGTGTTTTAGTTTTTTTGTAGAACTTAAAATTCATATTTAAGGTGCTTGGGTCTTTTATGTTTAAATTAAAATAAATATTATGTTTATTTTTTTAAAGTGTGGTTGGCAATACATCATGCTGGAAAGAAACTCGATCGCGGTTAGTCTGCAACGCTATGGATAAATCACTTGAGCATATGAACCTTGATGACCTGCGCGCTGCGATTGATGCGGTGGATGATGAGGTTCTCAATTTGATTCACAAGCGAGCAGCTCTGGCTTCGGCAGTGGGTGAGCGCAAGGTCTCACAAGCAGGTGCGCCGTTTTATGTGCCAAGTCGTGAGGCGAGTATTATTCGCCGTTTATTGCAGCGCCATGGTGAAGTGGCAGCCGTATCACATGCCGCAAAGATTCCCGATGAAGCGATTCATGGTATTTACCGTGGTATTATTGGTGCATGTTTGGCTTTGGAACATCCGATGACCATCGCGTATTTGGGTCCTGAAGGAACTTTTTCGCATACAGCCGCACAGCGTCAGTTTGGTGAGACTGCGGTATATATGCCTTGTCCGAATTTAGCGCAGGTCTTTGAAGAAGTGGAAGCTGGGCGTGCCACTTATGGCGTGGTTCCGATTGAAAATGCGTTTGAAGGTGCTGTGAATGATACACATGATAAATTTGCTGACTTTGATATGGATTTGTCGATTTGTGCGGAAATTCAGCTTTCGATCCATCATCAGTTGTTGAGTTCATGTAAGAATTTATCGGATATTGAAGTTGTGTATTCGCACCCACAGCCGTTAGGTCAGTGCAAAGATTGGTTGGCATCGCATGTGCCACAAGCAAATTTGTGTGAAGTGGCATCAACAGGTAAGGGTGGTGAAATCGTCAAGCAAGATGCAGGAGAGCCGCATAGTGCAGCGATTGCTTCGATGGTCATGGCTGAAAAGCTGGCGTTGCCAGTGCTTGCAGCAAATATTGAAGATCACCATCATAATACCACGCGCTTTTTTGTGATTGGTCAGCATGATTCACCTGCATCGGGCGAAGATAAAACAGGCTTGGTGGTTGCCGTGAAAGATGTACCAGGTGCATTGTATGGCTTGGTCAAACCTTTTGCCGAACGAGACATGGGTTTAACACGTATTGAATCGCGCCCATCGAAGAAAAAACTATGGGAATATGTGTTTTTTATGGATGTGCAAGGGCATAGAGATGACCAAAATATGTCCGATGCGATTGCCGATGTGGAAGCCTTGGGAGCGTCCGTGAAAGTGCTTGGCTCGTATCCAGTATCAAGGAAATTATAAAGTGACAGAGATTGATTGGGTGGGAATTGACTGGATGGATAGGGCAGTTGCGCAAACACAAGGTCTATATCCTTATGTTCCGGGGAAACCTGTGGAGCAGCTATTGCGTGAAAAAGGCCTATCGCATGCCGTAAAACTAGCCTCGAATGAGAATGCTTATGGCCCGAGTCCGAAAGCGATGCTTGCGATGCAAGAAGCTGTTTCCGAGGTGCATCGTTATCCTGATGGTGATTGTACAGAACTTAAATCTGCATTGGCAGCACGCCACGATGTGAAAACAAACCAAATTATCATTGGCAATGGCTCGAATGAAGTATTGGAATTGGTGATTCGTTGTTTTGCAGGGGCTGGTGACGAAGTGGTTTACAGCCAGTGTGGTTTTATTGTTTATGCTTTGGCAACACAAGCGGCAGGAGCCATGCAGGTCGCTGTGCCAGATACGGCGGATTTGGGACATGATTTACAAGCGATGGCAGCGGCAGTGAGTGATAAAACCAAAGTGGTTTGTATTGCTAATCCGAACAACCCTACAGGAACGTTGCTGAACAATGATGAGTTACAAAGCTTTTTAGATGCTCTGCCACGTCAAATAGTTGTAATTCTCGATGAAGCTTATGATGAATTTGTATCAGATATAAAAGAAGATAGTTTGTGTGTGCTAAAACACCCTGGTTTGGTGGTAAGTCGGACATTTTCCAAAGCTTATGGTTTGGCAGGTTGTCGTGTGGGTTATGCGATTGCAGATGCGGATTTACTTAATGCCGTGAACCGCTTTCGCGAACCGTTTAATGTCAATAACTTTGCGCAAGTTGCAGCATTGGCAGCCCTTGATGATGGTGAGTGGGTGATGGATAAAGTAGCCAAGGTCAAAGTCGAGAGAGCGCGTTTGGAAGCGGCTTTGGATGATTTGGGTGTACTGGGCGGACAATCCTATGCCAATTTTGTACTGCTTAAACATGCAAAAGCAGGAGATATTCTGAATAGGCTCGAAGATCAAGGCATTATTCCGCGTCCTTTGGCAGGCTATGGTTTGAAAGATTATTTGCGGGTTTCTGTGGGTACAGCCGAGGAAAATGATGTGTTTTTACAAGGCTTGAATGTGGTATTGAAGCAGGTGAAGGCATGAGTATTCAAATGAAACACCTTGTGGTGATTGGCACAGGGCTGATTGGTGGCTCTGTAGCTTTGGCTCTAAAGCGAGCGGGCTGTGTTGAACGCATTACAGGTGTAGGACGTAGTGTTGCCAACCTTGAAGAAGCCGTGCGTTTGGGTGTCATTGATGATTTCAGCCATGATATTGAAAAAGCAGTGGTGGATGCTGATATGGTGTTGGTGGCTGTGCCTGTAGCAGCGTGTGAGCAAGTGTTTGAAGCTTTGGCGAAATCTTTACCTGATAAGGCAGTGATTACCGATGCAGGAAGTACCAAGCAATCTGTTATGGCATCAGCAGAGCGTTATTTAAAACATCCATCACAGTTTGTGCCAGCGCATCCTGTTGCAGGTAGTGAGCATTCTGGTGCGGCGGCAGCATTTTCGGAATTATTTGAAGATAAAAAATGTATTTTAACGCCCAATGAACAAACCGATGCCAAAGCCTTAGCGCAGGTGCAAGCCTTGTGGGAAGCGGTGGGGGCGCGCGTAAAAATAATGTCTGCGGCAGAACATGATGATGTCTTGGCTGCAGTAAGTCATTTGCCGCACTTGGCAGCCTTTGCGATTGTCAATGCGGTTGGGAAAAGTGACCATGCCTTTCGTTTGGCAGCAGGTGGCTTTCGAGATTTCACACGTATTGCATCCTCCTCGCCTGAAATGTGGCGGGATATTGCTCTGTGCAATCAAAGTGCGATTGTGGATAAAATTGATGCCTTACAAGAAGAATTGAGTGTTTTACGTGATGCTTTGAAGGCGCGTGATGGCGATGCGCTGCTGGATAAATTTGCATCAGCAAAACAGGCACGGGACAAATGGATGTCCAAATATGGAGATAAGTTATGAATGTGGGCGGAACATTGATTGCAGGCCCTGCTGCTAGTGGATTGCGCGGAAAAGTGAGTGTGCCAGGTGATAAATCGATGTCGCACCGTGCGGTCATGTTGGCATCATTGGCGGATGGTACAACTGAAATACATGGCTTTTTACCAGGTGAAGATTGTTTGGCGACAGCAGAAATGTTTGTGCAGATGGGCGTGTCGATTGACTGGCTAAATGATGAGAAGACTTCTTTGCGTGTGCACGGCGTGGGTTTGCATGGTTTGAAAAAACCTTCTGAAATATTGGATGCAGGTAATTCAGGCACATGTGTGCGTTTGATGATGGGGGTGTTTGCAGGTCAAGATTTTGATGTCACTGTGACGGGTGATAGCTCTTTACAAGTTCGCCCGATGCAGCGTGTTGCGGATCCTATTCGTGCTATGGGAGCAGAGGTGGTTGGTGAAGGTGATTTGTTGCCGTTGACGATTCAAGGCGGAAAGTTGCAAGCTATTCATCATGTTTCCAAGGTTGCCAGTGCACAGGTGAAATCGTGTGTGTTATTGGCGGCATTGTATGCCGATGGTGAAACCACTGTATCGGAGCCGCGACCAACACGCGATCATACCGAGCGTATGTTGCCGCTATTTGGGCAGCCTGTAAGCGTGGATGATGCAGGGCTGATTCATTTGAAGCCAACGGGTAAACTTACAGCACCAAATGAGCCTGTATATATTCCAGCCGACCCATCTTCAGCAACCTTTTTTGCTGTTGCGGCTTCGTTAGTGAAAGATTCAGATATTACACTTGAGCGCATTGGTATGAATCCATTGCGCAATGGCTGGAAGCGTATTTTATCGGATATGAATGGGAATATGCTTTTAAAGAATGAAGCCTTGGTCGGTGAAGAATCCGTGGCAGATATTCATGTAACATATCGAGGTTTAAACGGTGTAAAGGTGAATCCTGCGGATGTGCCTGATGCCATTGATGAATTTCCAGTCTTGTTTGCTGCCGCGACATTGGCAAAAGGTGAGTTTGTATTATCGGAAGCAGAAGAGTTGCGGGTGAAAGAGTCTGATCGTATTGCGGTGATGGCGGAAGCTTTGCAAAAAGCTGGTGCAAACTTTGAAGAGAAACCTGATGGTGCAATCATTATGGGCGGTGATTTACAAGGTGGTTGCACAGTTGATGCGCGTGGCGATCATCGCATTGCCATGGCGATGGCAGTCGCGGCGCAATGTGCAAAGTCGGAGCTTATCATTGAGAATTCGGCAGCGATTGCGACATCATTTCCTGATTTTGTGCCTTTGGCACAATCGTTGGGCATGAACGTGCGCTGGAGTGAGGCATAATGGTAGGCTTATATTGGAAGCCTATTGAAGGTTTACAAATTGCTATGGATGGTCCTTCAGGGTCTGGTAAAGGCACGGTTGCAAAACATGTCGGTAAAGAGTTGGGTTTGCCAGTATTGGATACGGGACTATTGTATCGTTTTGCAGGCTGGCAAGCGACTGCGGCAGATGTGGATTTAATGGATGAGTCGGCGGTATTGCAGGTCTTGCATGAAGTGTTGCCAGAGATGCAGTGGCGTGCCGAAGGTATCTTCTTTGAAAGCAATGATTGCACTTCCTTGCTGCGTGGTGAGGATGTCGGGGGCTTGGCATCGCAGGTGGCGCACTATCCAAAAGTACGGGCGTTGTTGCTTGATGTGCAGCGTGATATTGCTAAGTCAGGCTGTGTGATGGATGGTCGTGATATTGGCACGGTGGTATTGCCCGATGCACAGGCAAAGTTTTTTTTAACGGCCAGCCAGCGAGAACGAGCGCGGCGACGTTGGGCGCAGCTGCATGTGAAGGATAAGGAACTATCCATTGAGCAGGTAGCAGATGAATTGATGGAGCGTGATAAACGTGATGTAGGACGAGATTGCGCACCGCTTGAGCGAGCCAAAGGCGCGATTCAGATTGATTCCACAATCATGCG
This sequence comes from Mariprofundaceae bacterium, assembly GCA_027018935.1. Taxonomy (GTDB): domain Bacteria; phylum Pseudomonadota; class Zetaproteobacteria; order Mariprofundales; family Mariprofundaceae. Next base: position 21,250 of record JALUXZ010000237.1, on the reverse strand, counting down.
TGTGGATGAAGTTGTGGATCGTATTTTGGCTGTTTTGGAGCGGCGTGACTTGATTCATGCGATTTGAGTTTTAAGAGTTTATAGATTTTATTTTAATAGGTGGAAACAAGAGTCATGGTAGAAGAACAGGTGTTGAAACAGGATGCAGAGAACGCAGTAGAGCAGACAGCCGAGCAAGTGGCGATTCCAGAGGAAGAAAACTTTAAAGCCATGTTTGAGGCCTCTTTGAAAGAAGAGCATAGCCTGAAAAAAGGCGAAAGCATTCGTGGTGTTGTTGTGGCAGTGAATGATGAGAATGTCATCATGGATATTGGTACCAAAAATGAAGGTAGTATTGCAGTGACTGAGTTTGCTTCTTTGGCAATAGACATTCCTGCTGTTGGTGCTGAAATTGAGGCGGTTGTTGTATCTGCAGGTGGCACTGTACGTTTATCTGTTTTGGAAGGTAAGCGTCGTGAATTGTGGGCAATGGTTGATGCTGCGGTGGCGGAAAATAAAACTGTGAAAGTCACTGTTACTTCCGAAGTGAAAGGTGGCTTTCGTGTAGACTTGGGTGGTTTGCAAGCCTTTATGCCACGCTCGGAAGTAGATACGCATGCAGGCATGGGTGCAGAGCAATTGTTGGGCAATCGTTATGATGTCGCCATTTTAGAAGCAACGCATTATCCCGCCAATATTGTCGTATCTCGCAAGCAGCCTTTGGCTGCGGTTGCTGCCGAAAAGCAGGCTGAATTTTTTAAAGAAGTAAGCCTTGGTGATAAAGTTACGGGTGAAGTAAAACGCTTGGCAGACTTTGGTGCTTTTGTTGATTTGGATGGTGTGGATGCTTTGTTACACGTTTCAGATATGGCGTGGCGTAGAATTAACCATCCATCAGAAATGTTAACGATCGGTCAGAGTGTGACCGCCGAAATTGTGAAGTTGAATGCAGAAACGGGCAAGATTTCTATCTCTACGAAGAACCTACAACAAGATCCTTGGCAACATGTTGCCAATACTTATGAAGCAGGCATGCGCCTAACAGGTACAGTGCGTAAATTATTGGATTTTGGTGCGGTTGTAGAGTTAGAAGCAGGTGTTGAAGGTTTGATTCATCGCTCTGAAATGAGCTGGACACGTCAAGATGTGAAGCCTACCGAAGTATTGGCGGAAGGTGATGTGGTAGATGTTGCGGTATTGGAAATTGATACAGAGCAACGCCGTATTCGTTTGAGTTTGAAGGAAGTTGCTGAAAACCCATGGCAAGCATGGATGTCTGAGCATCCAGAAGGCTCAAAAGTAACGGGCAAAGTTCGGAATATCACAGATTTTGGATTCTTTGTTGGTTTGGCAGAAGGTTTGGATGGCTTGGTGCATATTGGTAACTTGTCGTGGACTGAAAGTGGTGAAGATGTGATAAAAACATTTACCAAAGGTCAGGATGTTGAGTGTGTTGTATTGGGTGTGGATGTTGCTAAACAGCGCATTGGTTTGGGTATCAAACAATTGTCGGATGACCCATTTGAAATCTTTATTGCAGGTGTAAAACGTGGGGCAGCAGTAAAAGGTAAGGTGGTTGAGCTTGGTACTGGTGCGGTATGGGTTGAATTGGCGGAACATGTTCGGGCGCGTTTGGCATTGCGTGAAGTGCCAAGAGATTTGCCTGCCTTGAAAGAAGGTGATGAAGTTGAAGCCAAGGTGATTGATGTGAATCGCAAGCGTCGTCAGGTTGATTTATCCATTCGCCAATTTTTAAATGATGAAGAACGTGAGGCAGTACGCCAATATAGTCAATCGGTAAGCACTGAAGAGGCCCCCTCTGCATTGGCACTGGAATTACAGCGTAAATTGTTGGGTAAAGGTTAATTATCACTTGCTGAATAGGCTTTGGATGAGCTAAAGTAAGATATTGTTGTATATGAGCACTGTTTTTTTAAGGGTGTTTTGCTTGGTAGTACAGCTATTCAAGCTTAAGTATGGGAGGTGAGTATGACCAAATCTGAATTGGTGGACATCGTTGCGGAAGCGCACGGTCAGATTACGCGGCGTGAGGCTGAGGTTGTAGTAAATGAAGTAATTGAGGCTATCTCGGGTGCTTTAAGTACTGGAGATCGTGTGGAACTGCGTGGTTTTGGAAGCTTTACTGTGAAAAAACGGGCACCACGAGTGGGACGCAACCCTAAAACGGGTGCGTCGGTACATGTGCCGGCCAAGGTTGTACCGCATTTTAAGCCAGGCAAAGAGTTGCGTGAACGGGTTGATGCCACAACTTAAAGCTATGACGACAATGTCTGTATTGGGTTCGGGTCGAAAGCATTGGCTTAATATTGCTATTATAGCTTTATTAACAGCATTTTTTATCACCTTTGCATTGTCCAATTTAGCATTGGTTGATATAGCTTTGTTGGGTGTGAAGAGTCAGTCTGTACCATTATATATACCCGTTTTTATTGCCTTTTTATTGGGGTTTTCAGGTGGTATGTTATCACTAAGTTTTTCGCGACGAAAACATAAACAAGAAATTTCACAATTACGCGAAGAAAATGATTTATTACATCAAGAAGTTGAAAATCTTCGCAACATACCTTTGCAGGATGATGTTTAATATCAACGCTCATTTTCAGTTAGTTATACGATGACTGCGGCACTGCTTGTTTTATTGGTTGCAGGTCTGCTTGTTGCTTGGGTATTGTTTTGGCGACAATGGCAGCAGGATGAGGAGCCACCAAGCATTGAACACGATGAGCGTATTTCGCCATTATTGCGTGGTATTAACTATTTATTAACCGATGAGCCAGATCGAGCATTACAAGAAATGGTGCAGGTAGCCAAGCTTCGTTCGGAAGCTGCGGATGTGTATATGGCATTGGGCGAGATGTTTCGTTCGCATGGCGAAATTGGGCGTGCAGTGCGTATTCATCAAAATATTTTAGCGCGTCCCGATGTATCTTCTGAACTTTATTTACAGGCGCATTTTGCTCTAGCCAAAGACTTCCAAGCAGGTGGTTTGCTGGATCGTGCTTTACGCCACTATCAAAAAGTATTGGATGTGCGCTCTGATCATTTGGATGCTTTAACGGCATCGTTACGCATACGAGAGCAGAGTAGTGAATGGTTGAAAGCTGAAGAATTATTATCGCGAATTGAGCGTTTGCAAGGTGATGAAGACGGTCTGCACCGTGCACATTTATGGGGCGCGTTGGCAGAAGATGCGATGCAGAGCGGTGCTGATGGTGTTGCGCACGAATATATAAACAATGCCTTAAATTTAGCCAAGAACTGTGGATATGCCCATATATTATTGGTGCGTTTGTTGCTTGAGGAAGCTGACCCTGAAAAGATTCAAAATGCATTGCTTATGATGCAGAGACAGGCACCAGATGATGTGCATTTATTGATGCCAATGTTATTGCAAAGTGATATTTCGATTGATGGACTTATGCATTATTGCCAAGAAAAAAATGATCATGAGTTGGCTTTGGCTTGGATGGAAGAGCTTGCCAAAGGTGATGTGTCTGCCGCTATTACCTTGCGAGAAAAACTGGGGTTTGTTCCATCGGGTTTACGTGAGTCTCTACGTTTGGCGGCGATGGGTATGAATAGTGATGCGTGTTTTGTGGAAGAGGCAAAAAAATGGCGACTTAGTATGAAGCACTATGGCTGTAGGAAGTGTGGTGTACAGATTGTAGATATGCGTTGGCAATGCCCGCAATGTCATCAGTGGGGAAGCATGTCGGCAATGACTGAAGATGATAATTAAAGGAAAGTTTAGCAATGAGTGAAGGAGATATGAAGCAGCGCTTAATGGTGGCATTGGACATGCCTGATGCAGCGCAAGCATTGCAGGTGCGAGACCAGTTGGCAGAGCATGTAGGCTGGTTTAAAGTAGGTTTGCGCCTATTTGTGGCAGAGGGTGCGCCTTTGGTTAGGGCGCTATTGCAATCACATAAGGTGTTTTTAGATTTAAAATTCCATGATATTCCAAACACAGTGGCACAGGCGATTGAGAGTGCAGGGGCTTTGGGTGTGCAGATGGTGAATGTGCATGCAGCAGGGGGCTCTGAGATGTTAAAGCGAGCTGTAGAGGCTGCTGCAAGATTTCCTGATATGAACTTAATCGCGGTGACAGTCTTAACCAGTGATGCTATGCCTGCTGAGCAAGCCAAGCTCGTGGCTGTTGAGCGCGCATTATTGGCACGTGATGCTGGTTTAGACGGTGTGGTATGCAGTGTGCATGAAGTTGCAGCTATTAAAGAGGCTTGTGGCCATGCATTTTTGACGGTTACACCAGGCATTCGTTGGGGCGGACAAAGTAGTCAAGATCAAAAGCGGGTGGCAAATCCTATGATGGCTGTGCAGCAAGGTGCTGATTATTTGGTCGTTGGCAGACCGATTATTCAAGCTGATATACCTGCAGATGCTGCAAATGAGGCAGTGCAGATGATGTGCAAAGCTTGAATTTCTGAGGGTTAAAATGCCCTTGGTATATTTATAACTGTACCAAGGGCATTGGATATTTCTAGTTCAGTGCTGTTTAGAAAATGCTACTTTTTTTGATGAAGAATTCTAATTTCATATCACCCAACTCAATAATCGCGCTATCTTTAAGTGTGGTGGGTTGGCTTGTGATGCTTGTGCCATTTACCTTGGCTTTGGATAGACCTTCCAAGTGTGTGATATGATAGCCTGTAGGGCGACGGGTAATCACAGCGGATTGTTTTCCAACCGTGAAGCCCTTTGCCTTAATGCGACAAGAGTCACCTTTACCAAGACTGGTTAATGATGATGTAAGATCGAAACTTTTGCCCGCTTGCGCACCAGTAATGATTTGTACGGCAGCTAGAGGCATGGTTTCCGCTGTGGCTTTGCCCTTGTTTAGCAGTGTTTCTTTTGCTTGTGGCGTAATGATCATGGTTTTATCCATATCATCATCATTATCTTCAGGTTCACTTGGGGCTGGAATAGGTGAATCTTCAATCTCTACATAGGTTAAGGTATGTTTACCAATCAGAATAGAGTCGCCGTGTTTGAGGATGTGCTTGGTGACTTGTTTTTCATTCACTAGCGTACCATTGGTACTCCCGAGATCTTCAAGGATCACTTTGCTACCAATTTTCAGAACGCGAGCGTGATGCCCGCTAACTGCTAAATTATCAATGTGAATAGCATTTTCTGGTTTGCGACCAATAGCGGTTTCCTCCGCTACCAGTGGATATTCTGATATGATTGAATCTTTAAATCGAAGAATGAGTTTGCTGCTCATAGGTATTTTTCCTCCATCATCATTACCAATCCTTAATTACGTCGAAATAGGCGCGATAACAGCCCCTGTTTACGATGAAATTGTTTTGATGTCTTTATAAGAATAACCGAAATATTATCGGGACCACCTGCATCATTGGCTAATTGTACCAAGGCAGTCGCTGAATTCTTAAGATTTTTATAATTATCAATCAAGGTCAAACGAATAGCCTCATCGGGTACAACATCTGTCAAACCATCGGAACACATTAGATAAAGATCACCGTCTTGTACAATATCTTCGACGACATCAGGCTCAACCCCAGGCTCAACACCCAAAGCACGTGTGACCAGGTTCTTGATGGCAGAGTTGCGCGCATCATCTTCGGTTAGTAATCCGCGTCGGACTTGCTCTTGAATCAGTGAATGATCTTCTGTGACATGGGATAAATTATCACCACGCAAGCGATACATACGTGAATCACCAACGTGTGCTGCAGTCAGTCGGTCGGCATAAAATATTGCTGCAACAACCGTAGTACCCATGCCCGCACATTCGCGTTTTTGTTGGGATGCCTCAAAAATAGCATCGTTGGCAGTTGCAATAACTTCTTGAGCCAGCATTGACTCACCAGTGAAGCCTGTATCTGTATCAAGCTTGGCTTCAGGCATGCTCGGTAAGCGGGCTTGTAAGCAGCGTGTTGTGACATCTACAGCCATAGCACTGGCAACTTCGCCTGCATTATGTCCGCCCATGCCATCAGCAAGTACAGCAAAGCCAAGGTCGGGTGTGATGCCAACATAATCTTCATTGTGGTTGCGTTTAATGCCCACGTCGGTAAGCGCATGCATTTCTAATCCACTCATTATTTCACTCCCTTTGCAGCCATATCATGGAGACATTGGATGATTTCTTTGATAACTGCTGCGCCATTGGCAATCCGTATTTCAGGATCTTTGGTTAACATATGATCAAGTAACTTAGCAGTACGTTCGGTTATTTTACTATTATGTTCGCGGATGTCGGGGTGTGGCTCGTTGGCAATTTGAAACATTAATGTCGCCATAGAATCGCCACGGAATGGGCGAACACCACATAACATTTCATACATCATCACGCCCAATGAAAATATATCGGAGCGACCATCGACATGTTTTCCTGATAGTTGTTCAGGAGACATGTAGGAAGGTGTTCCCAGTACCACGCCTGTTTTTGTTTTGCTAGATGCTGTGATGCGGGCAATCCCAAAATCGGTAACTTTTATGCTTTTATCTCTTAGTAACATGATATTGGCAGGTTTAATGTCACGGTGAACAACATTCTGCGATTGTGCATAATTCAGAGCTTCTGCGACTTTACCGCAAATTTTCATAGTGGCAGAAGCAGGGAATAACTTGCCCTTTTTGGTATATGGTGAAAGGTCAGCACCATCCAAAAACTCCATGGCAATATAAGCCAAATCATGCTCATCTCCTGCGTCAAAGATAGTAACAATATTCGGATGATTGAGCATACCCGCAGTCTCTGCTTCACGGAAAAATCTAGTTTTCACTTCTTCGATTTCATCGGGTTCAAATTCTTGGGTCAATGCCATCGTTTTAATGGCAACTTCACGGTTTATTTTAGGGTCTTTGCCAAGGTATACCGTGCCCATAGCACCTTTACCAAGTTCGCGAATGATTTCATAGCGTCCGAGTGTTGGTTTTGCACCACCAGTGATAAGCAAGTTGGAAATTCCACCTGCTGTTGAGGCACCAAAAATCATGGTGTCGCCAGCATTTTTCATGCGTTCCATGCGCACACTTACATCTTTGTAGGATGGCTCATGTTCATTGATATATTCGTATATGGTTGATGCTTTATTAAACTGACGCTTGCGTTCAAAATCTAGAGCAAGGTTGTAGATACACTGTAGAATATCACTGTTAATAGGACATTTGCGAAATTTATCGAAAGCCATGTCGAGCATACCTTGGCTTTGAAACGATAAACCAAGCATTTTATTGGTCTCTGCTGAGTCAGAGGCACTTCGCCCTTGGCTTTTTGAGGATAAGAAATGTTTATTAATTAATATGCATATGTGCCCAGTGATAAGCAACATGGCAGCGCTCATGGTTTGTAGCCATAATGCAGCCGTACTTAAAAGAAGAAAGCTAGTAGCCAATAGCATGACGAGTAGAGTAACTGAGGTAATGGTGCTTATGGTTATATTGGTGCGAGGTAGGAGCATTGTAAGGTAAATACCAATCAGTATAATCAGTCCGTATTCAACAAGTTCTGCCCAAGATGGTCTGCTATAAACTGACTCATCCAAAATACTTTGTAATACATGAGCTTGAAACTCGATACCCGACATGCTGCCGCTGACAGGGGTGTCATAGGCGGCGGTGATATTTTGATCTGTTACTCCTATCAAAACAATTTTATCGTTAAAAGCTGAGTTGGGAATGCGATTTGAAATGACATCATAGAATGAGTAGTGCTTAAAAGCAGGGGTGTCATCACTTCTGTGAAAGGTTGGATATATAGACATTTGTGCATCTGAAACAATATCCAGCATACCCAATTCAAGATTTGAGCCTAAATCAACTCGGATATCTGAGACGGTCATATTAAGGTTACGGGCAGCTATTAATAGTGCCAGTGATGGGAAATAATTATTTTTATATTCGACGATTAAAGGCGCGGATCGAGCTATACCATCTGAACTCATGCTGGCATTAGAAAAGCCTATGCCTGCAGCGGCTGTAGCGAGGTCACTAAAAGGGTAATGGAGTTTATTGGCAAGTATGGGGCTAAATGATGCGCCTCCATGGGATGTATTTTTAATAATAAAGGGTTTTAGGAATGCAGGGGTAGGCGTATTGACAGATGTAGATTTTCTGTTTTTATCGAACAACATAGACATGTATACATTGCCGCTTTTTTTGGCGGCAGATGTGAGCATGTAATCGCCATTCATAGAGCGTATTTCAGCCTCTATTTTTGAAGTGTTAGAATTTTTTCTATCTTGGCGAAGAAGTGCGGCTATTTGAGCACTGTTGGCAGTACGTTGTCTTTGAGTGAAAGCAATATCAAGACCAATAATGCGCGCATTTGAAAGGGATAACTTATTGATAATGCTTGAAAATTCAGATCTTGGCCATGGCCATCTACCCATATGTTCTACGGATGATTCATCAACATCAATAATGACAATACGCTCGCTAGCGGGAAGCTGATTTGCACTTATTGCGATATCATAAGCAGCAAAATCTAAAGATTTTAAAGGGTTAAAGTTCATGCTATAGGCAAAGCCAAAAAGCAATGTTAATAGCCCTCCAACAAACCAGTCAGATCGCCAAAAAGCTCGATTATTCAATGAGATTGCCCCCCTTTCTCATGCACTATAGCATTTTAACTGCGTAAGTGCCAAACACTATCGTAGTGTGCATATTTTATCGACCAGACTCAAGCATTGATTTTATAGTTCGATGAAGATTATATGTTGACATCATGGGTGCTGATTCGTACCGTTCGCGCCGCCTTTATTCCCCGATAGTTCAGTTGGTAGAACGGTGGACTGTTAATCCATATGTCGCAGGTTCGAGTCCTGCTCGGGGAGCCATTCAAGGGTTTGAAGAAGCCCAAAGAAAGCCAGTAAGCCTAGTGTTTGCTGGCTTTTTTATTGCCATCATGTTTGTAGTAGTTCTATACTGTCCGATAGGAACCCCCACGAAAAGGGGTTTAATTGGGGGTCTTTTTGAAGGCTGGGGGTTTACCCGTAAAAAGAACCCCCACATAGGGGTGGTGATATGGCGTTATCAGATGCGAAGGTAAAGGTAGCAAAAGTTCCCAAGGGTAAGACACAGTGCAAACTAGCTGATAGCGAAGGCATGTATTTATTAGTGACGCTAACGGGCAAGCATTGGAAGCTAAAGTACAGGCTAGCTGGAAAAGAGCGTTCTTTATCATTGGGTAGTTATCCAGATGTGACGCTTAAACAGGCACGCATTAAAAAAGATGCAGCAAAGAAATTGCTTGATGATGGCATTGATCCAAACCAAGCAAAGAAAGCCGATGCGCTTAAAAAGAAACAAGCTAGAGCAACAACCTTTGAAGGTGTGGCTAGGGAATGGCTGGAAAAGAAGTCACCAGCATGGGCGAAAGCTACCTATGAGAGAAATAAAACGCGGCTAGAAAAGCATATCTTTCCTTGGATTGGGTCTTTACCTATTCGAGACATTGAGCCTATTGACGTGTTGGGCTTGGCAAGGCGCATTGAAAAGAAAGGCTATAATGAGTTAGCCCATCGCATTAAACGACTATGTGGGCAAGTGTTCCGATATGGCGTGGCTTGCCAGTATGTAAAGAGCGACCCCACCAGAGACTTGGCAGACGCTTTGGCTCCAGTAGTTGTAAAACATCACGCTTGTTTAACTGATCCCAAAGAAGTGGGCGCATTGATGCGAGCCATACAAGGTTACACAGGTACTCATACGGTGGCTTGTGCGTTGCAGCTATCGCCTTATGTGTTCTTACGCCCGAAAGAATTGCGAACGCTTGAATGGGCTTATATAGATTTTGATAAGAAGCATATCCACATACCAGCCGATAAGATGAAAAAGCGAGTGCAGCATATCGTACCGTTATCTAAGCAGTGCATAGCTATATTGAAAGACATCCAGCAACTTAATGGACAGGGCAAGTATGTTTTCCCATCCATACGGACAGCCGCCCGACCCATGAGCGAAAACACAATCAATGTATGCCTTCAAAAGCTTGGCTATGACACTTCAAAGGAACAATGCGCTCATGGTTTCCGTGGTATGGCTTCCACGCTATTGCATGAGCAAGGCTATGACACTGATGTAATAGAAAGACAGCTATCACACAAGGAAGGCAATGCAGTCAAAGCAGCATATAACCACGCCCGACATTTACCACAACGCAAAGCAATGATGCAAGCATGGGCGGACTATCTGGATGGGTTGCGTAGTGGTGCTGATGTGATACCGATTAAGCGGCATGGGTAAGTAGCAGATGTAGTATGTCGATTATTTGACAGTGCCCTATGTGGTGCATTAAGCTGCGACTTGTGTATAGTAAGTTTCGATGCGTTGAGTTGGGGACGCAATATAAAAAATTCAAATGCGCTATGACCTTAACAGGTTTATAGCAAAGTAAGAGGGCTGCGCCTTCGATGCGTTGAGTTGGGGACGCAATATAAAAAATTCAAATGCGTTATGAACCTTAGCAGGTTTATAGCAAAGTAAGAGGGCTGCGCCTTCGAGTAGCTGAATCTTAGAAATGGCAGTGCTATTTCATTGATAGATTCATTCTATTTGGAGGTGCAAAAAATGCCCTACAATTCAATTGATAATTTCCTAAGATTAAAAGATGTTTTAAAAATATACCCCGTAAGTAAATCTACTTGGTGGGCAGGGGTTAAATCAGGAAAATTTCCTGCAGGTGTAAAACTTAGCGAAAGGACTACGGCCTGGCGTTTGTCTGACATAAAAAAGCTGATGGAAGGGTTGGAATCATGAGTAAGAAACCAACACCTCAACCAGTAGTACAAATCCACGGTAAAAAATCTATTGTGACAAGTGAGAATATTGCCGCTGTTTTTAGTAAGCGGCATAATGACGTTGGCAATCGAATCAAGAAAATAATCTCTCGATTAGAGAGTAGGGGCAGAAATCCAGCACGATATTTTTCGTACAGGAATTACGTCGGGAAAGACGGTAAGGAACATGATTCATGGGAAATCTCACGCTTAGGATTTGACCTATTAGTGCTTGGATTTACAGGTGAAGATGCTTTTGAATACCGCGTTCAATATGTGGAAAAGTTCCATCACAACCAAAACATCCTTATCCAACAACAAATCAACTATGCATTACCAGAATGGCGAGAAGAGCGCACTTTTGGCAAGCAATCGCGTAGAACATTCACCGACTCAATCAAATTGCTACAAAGCTATGCTAAAGCGCGTGGAAGCAATGGTTATAGTCACTTTTATACCATTTATACGAGCTTGATCTACAAAGCCTTGTTTACTTGGGACAGCGAATACAAGTTCAATCGTGACGACTGCACAATACAACAGATTGACGACATTCAAACAGCAGAGGGCTATTGCGCCGATATTATCAAACGCGGCATGTTGGAAGAGTACCCATACAAAGAGATATTTCAGAAATGTAAGAAAGCAGTGTTTGAGATTGCTGATGTTGTTGAAGTATCAGAAGTGCCTTCTTCACCTATTGGATTGGAGGTGGTAGTATGAAAATCACCTATCTATTTGCCGAGAGATTGTCTCAAAGTCAGGAAGAGAAATCGTCTCGCCGAAATTGTCTCACAGAACAATCAATAAAGTGTTTATACTGCAAAAAAGTTGGCTGTCTGAATCAGGCTAATTTATGCGGTTATATATAATATCCTTTTTAGACTATGGGCGATTATAGCGAAAGTAAGAAGGTGAGAAACTGGAAAACTGCAACGGAAAGTTCACCTTTCAAATATGATGGTGTTGATTATGAAATTGATGTTAGGTCAGTGTTGGCTATAAAAATTCTCAACCAAACTTTAAAACAGCTTACGATTGCACGGAAAATTCATAAGCGATTGCTTGTTATGAGGTTTGATTTAAGAAGTACCACTTTCAAAAATAGCAATGAAGAAATAAGCCTGTTTCGGAAGCGCATAGTGCAATGGATTGAAAGACACTATCAAACACACTCTATCGGCACTCTATGGGTTAGAGAGCGTGAAACGGTCAAGCACCAGCACTACCACTTCGCGATATGGATTGATGGAAATAAAATAAAACATTCAAGGAAGTTGAAATTAATTATTCAGCAGAAATGGGAGGAGGTAGACCCAAGCAGTCATGCTGCATGGAACTGCGAGAATGGCGCTTACTTTGTAGACAATGAAGATGTTTTTCATGATGCGGTTTTCAGGCTTAGCTACATGGCAAAATTGCGAGGTAAAGGCTATCGAGATAAGCAAGATAATGATTACAGCACAAGCCGCTTGAAGATTAAGAGTAGGAGCGCGAACAAATGAGCGGAAACAAACTGACCGAAACCCTTGAGGGTGTTGTAACCGAGGCTACCCCCTCCCCCCCTAAAATTGACTTGAGAAATGCCCGTGCAATCAGGCGCGAAATTGCAGCGGTTTATCGTGACATGAGGGCTGGCAACATTGAAATGCAGGATGGAACCAAGCTTGCCTATGTGTTGGACATGATACGCAAAGCCTATGAAACAGCAGTCATTGAAGAACGACTTGAAGCAGTGGAAAGAACATTAACCCATAGGAGAAAATAACTATGAAACAAGACAGGATAGCAAAAGCCTATGAAGGGCTAAATAACAAAGAACTGGCAACCCTAGCTTTTCACTACCTAACCAATACAAACCAAGTTGAAATGGCGCGTGTTGGTGATGCTGTGCCTAAAAAGCTATATAAGTGTAAAGATGCTGAGTTTGTCCGCTGGTATGAATGTTTTTTTGATATGGCGGGGCTTTGGTCAATCGAACATTGGAGAGCTTATGCGCTAATGCTGGAAGCACGTGTTGAGATGGAAGGTAAAGAAAAGCTAGGGCGAATGGAGTCGCGTTTGCTGGCTGTAGATGCTGCAATGCTGGCAGTGTGTGAAGAACATGGCATTGATCCAGAAGGGCTGCAACGAATGGCTGGTGATTGTGTTTTTACAGCTACAAGCAAGGACATGATGCCCGATGCAGACCACCAAGCAGAAATGTACGTAAATTTTGGGCAGCTTCTTTTATTGGAGGCTTAAGAGGGAGGGTTCAACTGAAAATGCGAAAATTTATACAGTTAGATTTACAGGCTCTCTCAGGCTTTATTTACCAGTTATCAGTGGCAGCTTTATTATTGCTGATATATGTATGTAATTTGGTAACTAGTTCATTTAAAAGCTTGTTGGTTTTCTTAATGTTTTCCTCATTTGTGAAGTTTGCAGCGTCGCCACAATCAACGCCTGATTTATAAACTTCTTCGCATTCAGACTCATCACTTACCAAGGTTTGCTTAACCATGGTTAGAGTTGTCCGATACTTATTATTTTTAGCTTCAACTTTTAGCATGTAATGAACTACATTTGTAAAGTTTTGAGCAGAGAAAAAACTTCTGTCTCTTGGTAAGGCAAAGGTTCCTTTTAAAATCAGAGTTTTAATATCTTTGTCTTTATAGCTTACGTGAGCATTTCCACTGCTAGCTATATCAACTGCCCATTGTTCAGCAGAAGAATAAATATTACTTTCTGTATGGTTGTGAACTTCCCATACCTTAATTACGGTAGTAGGTTTAATTGGAATTGTACTAATGAAACTGGCGTGTGCAGGTGCCGTTATTAAAAATAGCACTGTAATCAAGCTGATTATCCTTATTAACATTATTAACCTCGTGATTTGAACTATTATTTTTTTAATCGTAATTTTGCTTATTGGCTGGAAGTATTCAAGCTTTATCAATAAGGAAGAGTCAGATTGATCTGAATAGGGTTTCCAGATGGTATGAAAGGATAGTAAAGCAGGGGGTAGATTCCCATTTGGGGGTCTTTGTGGGGGTCTTTTTTAGGAATTGTAATTTTACCTTATTTAAAAATATATGTTTATTGCGACTATACGAGTCCTGCTCGGAGCCATTTTATGAAAGAGTCTGTGAGAAATCACGGGCTCTTTTTTTTTGTGTTGCATGACGTAGCCTTGGCTTATGTATAATCAATTAATAATCGGTTTAGAAGGCTTGGTGTTAAATGCCAGAGAGCGACAATGGCTGCGAGAGCAGCCGCCTTTGGGTGTGATTCTCTTTGCGCGCAATATTGAATCCCCTGAGCAAGTGAAATTATTATTGGATGAAGTGCGCCAATGTACAGGTTTGGCAAGCTGGGCGGCGGTTGATGAGGAAGGCGGGCGGGTAAATCGTTTGCCTTGGGCTCCCTTTATTCATCGCAAACATGCGGGCGAATATGGACGGATGTTTTCTTTGGATGCTGAAAAAGCCAAGCAAGCGGTATTTGATGATGCTTATAACGTTGGTTATGCATTGAAGGATATGGGGTTTACGCATAATTGCGCGCCAGTGTTAGATCTCTTTTTTGATACAGGGCATAGCATTATTGGTCAACGCTCCTACGCGAGTGATAAAAAAGCAGTTGCGGCTTTGGCGACTGCATGCATGCAAGGTTTATTGGCAGCAGGTATTCAGGCTGTGGGCAAACATTTTCCTGGTCATGGGCGAGCCAATGCCGATTCACATGTGGCTGTGCCGATAGTTGATGCAAATCTGGCGACGTTGTTGGAAGAGGCGGAAGTTTTTGAAGCGTTAGTGATGCAAGGTATGCAACATATGATGACAGCGCATGTGGTATATACAGCGGTGGAAGATCAGGTGGCAACATTTTCACGCTTTTGGTTGCAGGATGTTTTGCGCCAACGTTTTACCTTTGATGGAAAAATATGGAGTGATGATCTGTGTATGCAAGGTGCTGGAGGCAGCATCAAAGAAGCTGTGCAAGCTGCTAAATCTGCAGGTTGTGATGTCTTACTGGTGTGTGAACCAGAAGGTGTTGAAGCCCTTTATAGTGACTGAGTAACTTTCAAGCCCCTTCTCCCATTCAGGGGACAAGGTTGGGATGAGGGGTGATTTCCTCAAATATCAACGAGAATCGTTTTTTTGACGCAGGTATCGGGCGAATTAGTGGTGAGCTGAATAGTTACGAGTGCTGATGCGCGAGTTCTTGCTTAGAAACATGCGCTTCATTGCCATCTTTTGAAAGGGTAAGCTCTTCAATGCGCCATGCGCTTGTATCAGCAAGTAAGGCAGTCACCAAGCAATGGTTCATTTTATGGCCTGTGCGCTCGCCTTCAAAGGCACCTGCAATTGGCAAACCTGCCAAAGCCAAATCACCCACAGTATCCAAAATTTTATGGCGGACGCATTCATCTTCATAGCGTAAACCACCTTCATTCATGACACGATATTGATCCAATACAATGGCATTTTCCAATGAGCCACCAAGTGCCAAACCTGCTTTTTGAAGAGCTTCGATTTCATGCAAGAAGCCAAAGGTGCGCGCACGGCTGACTTCACGGGTATATGCTTGATTTGAAAAATCAATACTAACCGAACGATCTTTTAGGAGTGGGTGATCATAGTCCAAAAGATAAGAGACTTTAAAGCCTGCTGCGGGGTGAAGTGAGCAGCGTTTATCACCATCTGATACTTCAACACGCTTAAGGATGCGTAAGATTTTTTTGGCTTTATTTTGTTCTCGAATGCCCGCGCATTGAATTAAAAATACAAAGGGAGCCGCAGAACCATCCATGACAGGAACTTCAGCGCCATTGACTTCGACATGGGCATTATCAATACCTAAACCTGAAAGAGCCGAGAGTAGGTGCTCCACTGTTGAGATATTTGCGCCATCTTTACCAATGGTCGTGCATAGACGGGTATCTGTAACATAATCTGCATGTGCAGGAATGCTGATGTTCAAATCAGAACGGGAGAATGTAATGCCTGTATCCACGTCGGCAGGGTGCAGGACAAGTTGAATCTTTTTACCTGAATGAAGACCAATGCCGCTACAGCGAATAGCATGGTCTAAAGTCCGTTGTGGAATCATAAACACTCCCTGTTTACGTGATTAAGTATTGAATAAGCACCTTGCTTTGCAACACGATCATCAATATGCATGCTGGCAAGAGCGATGCAGTGATGCAGAGCACACTTTAACCCAAGATTCGGCATTGGCATGCGGCACATGTCGCAAGCCTTTGATTCGCCTGACATTCCAAAGCCAATATCGATTCTTGGGTTTAATAATCGCTGGCTATGATGCCATCATTGGCGGCGATTGAAAAGTGCCTGCATGCTTTGCGATTGTGAAGAAGGCACTGATTTATCGAATGCTTACAATAAATCAATGCCTTTCTAACACATTCCCTGGTATGTCTAAATCAATCAGCCTGCCTACGAATCCATGTTGGGATGGACAGTTGGTCTTCATCATACGCCAATGCACTGGCTGTCTGCGCGGAGGTGCGTGAGACAGTCGGCGCATCAAATGTTGCATAATCAATACTCTGTGTGGGTGAGCTGGCTGCAGGAATAGGAATATTTAGGCTGCCTGCTGTTGTAGGCTTACTAGCTGCAATACGCGGTTTAGTGGTGTTTGTGTTGGCTTGATTTAAACCTGTTGCCACAACAGTGACACGCAATTCATCGCCCATACTATCATCATTCACAAAGCCAAAGATGATATTGGCATCTTCATCGACCATATTTTCAATAATGCTTACTGCTTCGTTCACTTCGTGCAGCCCAAGCTCATTGTTACCTGTAACATTCACAAGTACGCCACGAGCGCCATGAATATCTACATCTTCCAAAAGCGGTGAGGAAATAGCTTTTTCAACGGCTTCGCAAGCGCGATTTTCACCTGTTGCAGTGCCTGCCCCCATCATGGCAACACTACGATTTTCACTCATAACAGCTTTCACATCGGCGAAATCCACATTGATGTAGCCAGCATTGGCGATTAAATCAGAAATACCTTTTACTGCTTCTAGCAAAACATCATCGGCTTTGCGGAATGCTTCCATCATGGTGGTGGTTTTGCCTACAGATGCCACTAGTTTTTGATTGGGAATGATAATCAAGGTGTCTACATATTTGCGTAACTCTTCGATACCAGCTTCGGCTTGACGCATACGACGCTTGCCTTCAAAAGCGAAAGGCTTGGTCACAATAGCAACAGTTAGCACACCCATTTCACTGGCAACTTCAGCAATCACAGGTGCAGCACCAGTACCTGTTCCTCCGCCCATACCTGCGGTAATAAATAGCATATCCGTATCAATTAACATTTCGCTGATATGTTGCTTTTCAATTTCAGCAGCTTCTTTGCCCAAGTTTGGATTTGCTCCTGCACCCAAGCCACGGGTTTTATCACCGCCCAATTGCAGGCAAACTTCAGCCTGACTTTTTTCAATTGCCTGTGCATCGGTATTGGCAACAATAAATTCTACGCCTGTCATATTTTGGGTAATCATATTGTTGATGGCATTGCCACCGCCACCACCCACACCGATAACTTTGATATTTGCTGTTAATCCACTTGTATCATCCAATTCGTAATAAATAGCCATGTCCCTCTCCTGTTTTCTCATTGTCATTTTTTATAATTGTAAAATTGATGTTGCCATTGTGTTAAGAGGTGTCCCCAAACCATCGTCGCATGCGTTGAAAAAGCCCTTGCTTGCTTTGTGAAGGGTGCTTGTGTGGCGTTTGTTGCCTGTAACGCTGTCCATAAAGCAATAAACCAACACTGGTAGCATAAATAGGGCTAGAAACTACATCCACAAGCCCGCCTACACCTTGTGGACGACCCAAACGAACAGGTAACCCATCAAAAGTTTCCTCTGCTAGTTCAACCATACCTTCAAGCAGTGAACTACCACCTGTGAGCACCAAACCAGCAGCAATAAGCTCTTGGTAACCAGAGCGTTGTAATTCGGCTTTGACCAGCTCAAATAGCTCGTGCACACGCGGCTCTAAAATTTGCGCCATAATTTGGCGAGGCATAGGCCGTGGTTGACGACCACCCACACTAGGAACTTCAACTTGTTCTTCAGGGGCAATCATTTCGACCATGCATGAGCCGTACTTAATCTTTAATTGATCTGCTTCACGTGCTGAAGTACGTAAACCAATGACCAAATCATTGGTAAGATGATCGCCACCGATAGGAATGACTGCGGTATGGCAAATCGCACCATCAATAAAGATGGCAATGTCAGTTGTGCCACCACCAATATCAATCAATACCACACCAATATCTTTTTCATCTTGGCTAAGAACGGATTCACTCGATGCAACTTGCTCCAAAACCATATCTGCTACATCCAAATCACAGCGATTACAGCACTTGATAATATTTTGTGCGGATGAAACAGCACCTGTAATCATATGAACCCGTGCCTCTAGGCGTACACCAGACATACCGATGGGTTCGCGTATGCCATCTTGTTGGTCGATGATATATTCCTGAGGTAAAATATGCAGGATTTTTTGATCGGCTGGAATCGCCATCGCACTGGCTGCATCAACGGCTCGTTTTACATCCTCTTCGGTCACTTCGCCATTTTTTGTAGCGACAACGCCATGCGAGTTACAACCATGAATATGATTGCCTGCAATACCAACAAAGACGGAATGAATTTCAGAGCCAGACATCATTTCAGCTTCTTCGACAGCCAAGCGAATAGATTCAACGGTGCTTTCAATATTGACAACGACACCTTTGCGCAAACCACGAGAGGCATGCTTGCCGATGCCGATGACATCAATATGCCCATCAGGCGAAGCCTCTGCGACGACGCAAGCAATTTTGCTTGTACCAATATCAAGACCTACAATGACATTTTGTTCATGTTTTGACATTTAAATAACCCCCTCATGTCTAGCAGGCCGTAAAAACCAACGGTTTTCTAAGCGTGTATCCACACGCCAGTTTCCAGCATGCCAGCGTGGTTGTTGTAATATATTGCTAAGCTTTGCAATGTTTTTTATGCCGCGTGAACCAAA
This sequence comes from Mariprofundaceae bacterium, assembly GCA_027018935.1. Taxonomy (GTDB): domain Bacteria; phylum Pseudomonadota; class Zetaproteobacteria; order Mariprofundales; family Mariprofundaceae. The sequence goes on along the minus strand of JALUXZ010000237.1, from coordinate 2,424 downwards.
AGGTATTTGCCATTGCTGACCTGCCACAAGATTCAACTTCCAGCCATCATGTGCGGCAAATAATTCACTACTGCGTGCAAACCATTGTGGCTGTTCTTTTTTAAGTGTTGCAAGCCATTGGCATGCCGCTACTAATTTCTCTTGTTGCATACGCAAAACAGGTAAATCGGAGGCTTCACCATGCTTACGGGCTCGGTAGGCGATGCCGTGTTCATCAACAAGGTACAATTGAGGTATTGTTTTATTACTGGTGCTTTTATTCAACCATAATGCAATGGGCTGACGCGGTGTTACATGGATGATTAGGCTATTGGGAAGCTGACGTTGAATTTGAATATCGGCTAAATCGGGCACGCTACGCAGTAATTGTGTGCGCAATAGCGTTGGGCGAGCGTGCCAAAAATCAAGCTCTTGCATAGCATTTAAAGCATGCTCAATATCAGTTTTAAGTGGAGTCGAAGCATAAACATCCCAATGTTTGATGCTTAGGCTTTGATTGAGTGTCCATAATCCTGAGACTGTAGCGACAAGCAGTGCGAGACTGCTAAAACTTGTGAGAGCAAGCTTCTTCCAATGCACCACAGGTTCTTTTTTGATGCTGTCTTTGACGCGACGTTGATTGCTGCGGATGCGACTCATGCCATACCTCCGTGTTGCAATGCTGCGGATGCCAAGATATTTAAACAAAGCTGTTGAAAGCTGATGTCTGCTGCTGCGGCGGCTTTGGGAAGCAGGCTGGTTTCAGTCATGCCTGGGATGGTGTTTACCTCTAAAATGATAGGCACGCCGCCATCACTCACAATCATATCAACACGTGGTGCACCCTTACAAGCAGTTGCATTCACAGCATCTTGGGCTTGTTCCATGCACAGGCGTAATGTTTCTGCTGGTAAACGAGCAGGGCAGAAATATTCAGTTGCACCCTGTGTATATTTGGAAGCAAAATCATAAACACCAGATTTCGGACTCACTTCAACAGGCATAAGCGCAGTTCCATTGAGTACAGACACCGCGATTTCCACGCCTTTTACAGGCATCTCTGCCATCCAACTGCGTGTTTGATCAAGCTCTAGAGCGTGCCATTCTTTTACATTTTCTACTTGATGCAAACCTACACTGGAGCCTTCATCAATAGGCTTGATAAATACAGGGTAGCGTATCGGACCATCAGCACGAATGGCAATATCAACAGGTGTTTTTAGTCCTGCATGTTGTAAAACTTGTTTGGTTAACATTTTATCCATGCATAATGCTGATGCAGCAACACCAGAGCCTGTATAGGGAATGGACATGGTTTCGAGCAAGCCTTGAATGCAACCATCTTCACCCCAAGTGCCATGTAGCGCGATAAATGCGGCATCAATACCAGCACTTTTAATCTGGCTCGCCCAGTCGCTTTGTAAATCAATGGCAGCAACATCCAAGCCTGTTTCTTTCAAAGCAGCAAAAACTGCACGACCTGATTGCAGTGAAATCTCACGCTCTGCCGACGTGCCGCCCATCAATACACCAACTTTCTTGAAGGGAATATTTTGCAAGGACTTACTCATTGCATCTCCTCCAATATACGAACTTCAGGCTCTAAGTTGATCGCGAATTTTTCAAAAACACTTTGTTGCGCCAAGCGAATCAATGCGATGACATCATCGCTATGGGCATTGCCATGGTTGACGATAAAATTGGCATGCACTTCAGATATTTGTGCACCACCAATGCGTTTGCCTTTTAAGCCAGAAGCCTCAATCAAACGTGCTGCATAATCACCTTCTGGGTTTTTAAACACTGAACCACAGTTGGGCATTGCCAATGGCTGTGTTTGCGAGCGTTTTTGACGCATATCGCGCATGGTATCGCGAATCTCTTGCTGCTTGCCTGTTTGTAATTCAAAACTGGCAGCGGTGATAATGGCTTGTTTTGGAATTTGGCTATGGCGATAGACCATGTTCATTTGCTGTTTGGATAATGTTTCTTGGCGACCATCTCGGCATACAATATCAGCATGCAGACATGTATCGGAAGCTTGTTGCCCAAAGGCACCTGCATTCATGGCGATACCGCCACCCAAATCACCCGGTACGGTTGCCATAAATTCAAGACCAGTCAGTCCTGCATTGGCAGCAGTTTGTGCAACCTTGGACATGCGACTGCCAGCTTGGGCCGTTAAAATATTGCCGTTTGTTTCAATGCTGTGAAGCATCGCTAAATCAATCACCACACCATCAAATCCATGCTCAGAAATAAGCAAATTACTGCCGCGACCCAAAGGTAAAATAGCCACAGCATCAGGAATCAATGCTAAAGCCTGAGACAATGATTTTTTATCATGGGGTTTGAAATAGCATGTAGCATCACCACCGACAGCCAGCGTGGTGTGATTCGCCATAGACTCATTCAGGCTAAGCTCGCCCAGTGTTTGCAATGATT
>JALUXZ010000236.1 GCA_027018935.1 Mariprofundaceae bacterium | reverse complement strand
TGATGGGCAAGAGATTGCAGGGGTTAATTTAAAAACAGGTGGTATGCACTTTGGCATAACAGCACCTGAAGATACCTTTGGCTATCATATGCTTTGGGATGGTGAAATGCGCCTTACTCTGGATGTGTTTCGTGATCTAGGTGCAGCATTTATTGTTGGCTTGCTACTGATTTATTTGTTGATGGTTGCTTATTACGGCCAATATATTTTACCTATGTTGGTGATGGCACCAACCGCCTTAACATTGGTTGGTATTTTTCCAGGGCATTGGATTATGGGGCAAGCATTCACTGCCACATCGATGATTGGCATGATTGCTCTGGCAGGTATTGTAGTTCGTAATTCGACGTTGCTTATTGATTTTATATTGGATTATCAGAAGCAGGGTTATGATGTGAAAACGGCAGTGTTGGAAGCAGGGGCTGTACGTGCGCGTCCAATTTTATTAACTGCTTTGGCGGTGATTGCAGGTACGTCGATTATGATGTCAGACCCTGTATTTGGCGGCTTGGGTGTATCCATGGTGTTTGGAACCATTTCAGCTACAATTTTAACATTGTTTATTACACCATTGATGTATTATCTCTGGCAGCGCAATAAACCTGTGGCTGTTACAGGGTGTAAAGAGTAAGTATAAAATTTAATTAAATAAGGAGATATATTATGACAATACAACGAGCTATTCGCATTATTGCAGGGGCATTTATTATGTTATCGGTGTTCTTATCATCGTTATACAATGGTGTGCAGTTATCTGAACCTACGTGGCTTTGGTTCACGCTGTTTGTTGGGGCAAACTTGTTCCAATCAGGCATGACGCGATGGTGTTTGATGGAAAAAATTCTCTCTAAACTGGGTTTGAAACACAGTTAAGAGTGCTTATAAGTGGGTGTAAGGGTAACCGTCCTCCCCTCCACGAGCCTTTACACCTACTTATTACTTTCAATAGGAGAAATTATGGATTGGATTCAACAAAATATTGCCAATATTCTCATTGGTGCTTTTATTTTTTTCATTCTTTGGAGGCGTTTTGTTGCGCCAAAGCTATCGGGTGTGAAAAGTATGGCAGCTTCAGATTACCATAGCTTTCGTAATCAAGAGCATACATTATTAGATGTGCGATCATTGGCGGAATGGAAATCAGGGCACCCAAGCAAGGCACTGCATATTGCTTTGGGTGAAATAAATTCACGTATGACTGAGATTGCCAAGGATAAGCCTTTGGTGGTGATTTGCGCTTCGGGTAATCGCTCGGCAGTCGCTGCAACCAAGTTGGCACAAGCTGGATTTGATAATGTGTATAACTTTTCTGGTGGTATGGGTTCATGGCAGGCCGCTGGTTTGCCAGTGAAATCTGGTAAGTAAGTAGCTTAGAAAACCAATGAGTATTGTGGCCTGGATATTTGCGCCATTGATCGGCCTGGTACTGTCATTGTTTGCGGCTGGTGGTGGCATGATTGCCGTACCCCTGCTTAGTTTTGGGGTAGGTGTGCCTCTTAAACAGGCTATAGCGATGAGTTTGATTATTGTCGCGAGTGTAAGCGCATTGACACTGCTTCATGAGAAACGCTGGCAACATATTGAGTGGAGGCTGCACCGTTTCTTTGCATTTGGCAGTATGTTGGGAGGCTTTGCTGGTGCAAGTTTGGGGTTAGGCATGTCGGATCAGCTGCAAACAGTTATTTTTGCAGTGCTTATCATCCTTGCTGCATGGTGGATGCATAGTGAGACCATGAAAAATATTGCAGCTTCCGCGAAAGAGGCACCATGCGATTGTAGGTATTCATTGCTTGCGGGCTTTGGGGTAGGTGTTGTGACTGGAATCGTGGGGGTAGGCGGGGGTTTTTTGATTGTTCCCTTGTTATTAATGCTCGGTGTAGGTAGTTATCAAAAAGCGGTTGCACACTCACTGGTGTTAATTATACCAACATCGTTGGTTGCTGCCTTGCGGTATAATGAAAGTATAGATATGGCATGGTACCCAGTCGTAATGATGACGGCTCTAGCGGCTATAGGGGTGTGGGCAGGTAATGTTTTGATGAGGCGTTATTCATCTGAGCACTTTCAAAAGGGTTTTAGTGTCATGCTTGTGCTGTTAGCAACGTGGATGTTCATCAAGGTTGCACATAATTTATAGTGAAAGAAAAGGAGATGAAAAGATGAAAAGATTAAGTTTAAGTATTATGGCGTTACTCATGCTGCCTGTTATGGCGATGGCATGTGGGATAGGAGAGCAAACTGCAGACGGTTATGAAAATGCACCCATTCAACATACTTATAAGCATTGGAAGCAGGGAAAAGCATCGCCGATTCCTTTTATAATGTTGGATGTTCGTACACCTGAAGAATATGCTGAAGGTCATATTCAGGGCGCGAGGTTGATTCCAGTGCAAGTTTTGGCAGAACATTTGGCAGAAGTGCCTAAAAACAAACAGGTTTATGTGTATTGCCATTCAGGAAAACGTTCAGCACGGGCTTCTAGCATGTTGGCAAAACATGGCTTTACCAATATTGAAAATGTTATGGGTGGTATTGAGGCTTGGAAAAAAGCTGGTTACCCCGTCGTAAAGTAATGAAGTGTATTGATGTAAACGCGCTTCATGATCAGTGGTTGCATGCCAAAGAAAACGGCGGTTCTTGCACTATTATTGATGTGCGCGGGGTGCAAGAGTATGCACAAGGGCATTTACCTAGTGCGACACTGATTGTATTGCATACTGTGCCGATGCGTAGTGATGAATTTCCAAGCTCTGGTGAGGCAGTGTATGTGGTTTGCCGATCAGGTATGCGTTCATCGCAAGCGATTGAGTTTTTGGAGCAGAATTATGGGCATCAAAATTTAGTAAACGTTACTGGTGGTGTAAAGGCTTGGATGGAAGCGGGTTACCCTGTAGAGCAAGCATTATGAATTGGTTGACTAGGTTTCCTGAGTTAAAGGAGATTGAAGATAAACAGCTATATGCTGAGTTGATTCAGCAGAAAATCTTGCAGGCTCCCCAAGGGCACCAGTTATTTCGTGAAGGTGATGCATGCAATGGCTATGTATTGGTTCTTTCTGGTTCGGTACGTGTTTATAAAATTGATGAAGAAGGTCGTGAAATTTTATTGTACCGCGTAGGAGAGGGACAAAGCTGTATGTTGACCACAACATGCTTGTTGGGCCTACAAGATTACCCCGCTGAAGGCGTGGCAGAAAGTGATGTTGATTTGGTGGTCTTATCGCCCAAATTATTTGAGCGATTATTGCTCGGCTCGAATAGTTTTAGGCGCTATGCGATGGCATATATAAGCGAACGCATTTGTGATATGATGATGTTGATTGAAGATGTGGCATTTGGACGTATGGATCAGCGCGTGGCTCGTATATTGCTAAAACGTGCTGAAAGTGAAGGTGATTGTTTGACTTGTACGCATCAGGAATTGGCTTCTGAGTTAGGCACAGCAAGGGAAGTTGTAAGTCGTATGTTAAAGAGTTTTGAAAGGCGGGGTTGGGTTGCATTAGCTCGAGGAACGATTATACTAAATGAGCGTTCATTATTAGGGCAAATGACGCATGATTAATCTATGTGACTTTATCACATACAATGGCTTGGATATATATTATTATTCGCTAATAAGCTAATGCGATAAATGCATGGTTTAATTTGGAGGTTGATATGAAAGCAAATCTTGGTGGTTTAGATAGAGCAGTACGTTTGGTTGCTGGTGTAGCATTATTATTGGCAGGTTTTATGGCGGGTATCGCGGAGCCATGGAATTATGTTGCCATGGGAGCTGGAGCAGTGTTTGCTTTGACATCCATGGTTAGTTTTTGCCCATTGTATGTCATTTTTGGCATCAATAGCTGCCCTTGTAAAAGGGACTAAGCGCACAACATTGAATCTACAAAGGGTGGGCTCACTCGCCCTTTGTAACTAATGAGAAGGGATAGGAGATAAATAGTATGGCACATGTTGCAATTATTGGTGCTGGCATTGGTGGAATGCCCGCAGCTTATGAGATGAAAGCGGAATTAAAAAAAATTGGTGGTGAGCATGAAGTCACAGTGATTTCTAATGTGGATTATTTCCATTTCACTCCATCCAACCCTTGGGTGGCGATAGGCTGGCGAGATAAGGAGCAAATTAGTTTTGAGTGCTCCCCTTATTTGAATAAAAAAGGCATTAATTTTCTATCCTGTGGTGTAGATGAAATTTTAGAAGATGAAAGTAAATTGCGTTTGGGAAATGGTAAGTTTCTTGAGTATGACTATTTAATTATTGCTTCTGGACCACGTTTGGCTTTTGATTTGGTGCCTGGTATGGGGCCGGAAGGTCATTCTCATTCTATTTGCCATGTTGATCATGCTGTTGAAGCATACAATGCCTTTGAAGAATTTTGCAAAGATCCTGGTCCTATCGTTGTAGGAGCAGTGCAAGGTGTTTCGTGTTATGGACCTGTTTATGAGTATGCCTGCATTCTTGATACAGAGCTTCGCCGTCGAAAAATCCGTGATAAAGTACCGATGACGTTGATTACTCCTGAGCCATATATCGGACATTTGGGCTTGGGTGGTGTAGAAGATTCAAAAGGTTTGTTGGAATCAGAATTGCGTAAACGTGATATTAAATTTATTACCAATTGCCGTACTGTAAAAGTTCATGAACATACGATTGATTATGAAGAAGTGGATCGCCACGCTGAAGTGATTGCTTCTGGTTCATTGGAGCATAAATTTGCTATGTTAATGCCACCATTTCGTGGAGCAGGTCCTGTTGCTGCGTGCGAAAAAATCGTCAATCCATTGGGCATGGTGAAAATCAATGAATTCCAACAAAACCCAGATGTGAAGAATATTTATGCAACAGGTGTGATTGTTGCTATTCCGCCTGTGGAAGCGTGCCCTCTAATGGTTGGTACGCCAAAAACAGGCTTTATGATTGAATCGATGACCACAGCGATTGTTCATAATATTGCTCATGCAATTAAAGGTGAAGAGCCTGAGAAATGCGGTACTTGGGGAGCAATCTGCTTGGCTGACTTTGGCAATGGTGGTGTTGCTCTGGTGGCTTATCCGCAGATTCCACCACGCAATATGGTGTGGGCGAAAGGTGGTGCTTGGGTACATATTGCCAAGGTGGGTTTTGAAAAATACTTTATGCGCAAAATGAAGACAGGTGTATCTGAACCTTTTATGGAAAAGGCATTTTTGAAACGTATGGGTATTGAACGCTTAAAGTAAGTGCAAGCCTCTAAAGTGAGCGGCTGTCTTTGTGGCAGCTGCTTATTTTAGGATTAATATATTAGATTATTATTATATTATAATTATAAGAGGTGCGAATGAAGTCATCATTGGTTAAAGAGATAACCAGTATTTTAATTGTGAAATTATTGGTTTTATGGGTGATTTGGTATGCGTTCTTCTCAGAAAGTTCTGTGAATATCGATGTTATTCAACATTTCTAAGATTTTAATTGGAGTAACTATGCAGCCACCAACGATTCGTCCGATAGTTGCGTTAGAAAATGCACACTTACAGCAGTAAGTTGCGTTTTTTCGCCTCGCCTAAAAGCGCCTACTGTTGGTGGTCCCGAAAAAATCAGCGGCAATCTGAATAGATACGAAGTAATTTATAACGATGCTGAATAATCACTTAATTGATTGGATAAAAAGGAGTTGAAAAAATGGAAGCACTGGTTGATGTTTCACGATTACAATTTGCATTTACGGCATTAATACACTTTCTGTTTGTGCCTTTAACATTGGGCTTATCACTACTATTGGTGGTGATGGAAAGCTTGTATGTAAAGACTGGTAAACTTATTTATAAAGATATGACAAAATTTTGGGGCAAGTTATTTGCCATTAATTTTGCTATGGGCGTGGTCACTGGTTTAACCATGGAGTTTCAATTTGGTACAAACTGGGCTTATTACTCGCATTATGTGGGTGATATATTTGGTGTAGCATTGGCTATTGAAGGTCTGATGGCTTTCTTTCTGGAATCAACATTTATTGGTCTTTTCTTTTTTGCTTGGGATAAGCTAAGTAAAAAACAGCATCTCATGGTGACAGTTTTGGTGGCTTTGGGGTCTAATTTATCGGCTTTATGGATTTTAATTGCTAATGGATGGATGCAGCACCCCGTAGGAACATTTTTTAATCCTGAAACCATGCGTATGGAACTGGAAAGCTTTTCAGCACTGCTCTTTAACCCTATGGCACAGGTGAAATTCCTGCACACGTTGTCGGCAGGCTACATTACAGGCGCAGTGTTTGTGATGGGTATTAGTGCTTGGTATTTATTAAAAGGCAGAGATATTGAATTTGCCAAGCGCTCCTTTGCGGTGGCTGCGGCAGTGGGTTCGGTGGTATCAGTTGTTGTGGTGATGTTGGGTGATGAATCGGGTTACCATGTTGCAGAATATCAGCCTGAAAAAATGGCGGCTATTGAGGCTATTTGGGAAACTGAGCCTGCACCAGCACCTTTTACTGCTATTGGTGTGATTGATGAGGATGCTGGAGAGACACGTTATGGTATTCATATTCCGATGGCGTTAGGACTTATTGCGACACGCTCTTTGGATGGTGAAGTGCCAGGAATCAAAGAGTTAGTAGAAGGCAATGAGAAGCGTATTCATAGTGGACTTAAGGCATATCAATATTTGCCTGTGATGCGTGATAAACAGGCGAGCGATATGCAGCGGCAGATTTTCAATGAACATGTGGGTGATATGGGTTATGCGCTGCTGCTA
>JALUXZ010000235.1 GCA_027018935.1 Mariprofundaceae bacterium | reverse complement strand
CACCAGTAAGCCCATGCTTCTGGTTAAACATGCACAGCTTCTTGTACTGGTTTGATATTGGGGCGTTTCTTTTGCGATGCTTGGTAAAGGTCGTAGGCTGATTGCATATTTATCCATGATTCGGGGTTACTGCCTAACCATGTAGCCAAGCGCAGTGCCATATCAGGGCTAATGCCTGCTTTTCCATTGATAACACGAGACAAGGCAACACGTGTCACCCCAAGCTGATTGGCAGCTTCGGTGACAGTGATTCCCAATTCAGGCAAAACATCTTCTTTTAAGATTTCACCGGGATGTGTGGGGCATACCATTCGTCTCATGTTCAATCTCCTAGTGATAGTCTTGATAATCAACCAGCACTACATCATTTCCTTCAAAGGTAAATGTAAGCCGCCAGTTGCCATCAACACGCACTGAATAAAAGTTTACCATATCACCCTTTAAAGCATGAAAACGCCAACCTGGTATATTCATATCCTCTGCGGATATTGAACCATCGAGCCTAGAAAGCTGCCTATTCAACTTTTTTGCGTGATGCGCCTGAATACCTGCTTTGCTTCCTCTAAAAAAGAATTTCTCAATACCTTTATGACGAAAACTTTTAATCATCAGAAAGAAGTGTATAGCGTAACTTTACACATGTCAATTTAGTCTCGCTTCTCATCCATCATCATCACCAGTAAATCCGTAGCTTCGGGGTCAATGCCTGCTTGAAAAAGTAGGGTTGTGACTTGTCCTCTATGGTGCGCTTGATGATTAAATACATGTTGCAATAGTTCACCCAATGGCTTTTGATATTTAATGCCTTTCATATTTCTGTATCGAATATCTGATTGCAGCATGGATTCATCCCAAACTTGGCTAAAATCTAAAATAAGCTTATCCATGATGTCGCGCTGCTCTCGCAAGGCTAGGATGTCGGCAAACAACAGTTCATCCAAGCTTGTGGGTTGCGGCATATCCTTGATGGCTGTTAAATGTTCTTTGCATGCCTTGGATGCTGCAAAACGGCGAAACCAGAACAAATCTGCCACCAAAAGGTGGTTAAGTGTGCCAAGTATGGATGAAAAGAACGCGCCTCTATCTTTGGCAATTTCATCATCGGAAAGCTGCTGAACTTTGTCGTACAGTTTCGTGTTCATCCACTGGTTGTATCGCGCCATGCGCTGTAAATATTCGATAAAACACCTCTGCCCAACAAACCCTGATAACTTAAAGGGTTTGTGATTAAACAGCAATTGAAATATCTTGCGGGAATATGATGCCTACCAATAGTGCTAGTAAGACTAATGGGGCGAGGCTACTAGATAGAATGCTTGGAGATGTTGGATGATTAAGCAAATTGCACACGAATTAAATGTGGCGGTAAAACAAGTTGCAGCAGCGGTTGAGCTGCTCGATGGCGGGGCAACCGTGCCATTTATTGCGCGCTATCGTAAAGAAGCTACGGGCGGTTTGGATGATGGGCAATTGCGTACGCTTGAAGAGCGGTTGCGTTATTTGCGCGAGCTTGAGGCACGCCGTGAAAGCATTCTAAAAAGCATTAGCAAACAAGATTTATTAATACCTGAACTGGAAAAAATGATTCGGGCTGCTGATACCATGACACGTTTGGAAGATTTATATTTGCCTTATAAACCGAAACGTCGGACGAAGGCGCAACAGGCACGCGAAGCGGGTTTGGAACCATTACTTGATAGCCTATTGCAGGATATGAATCAGCAGCCAGAGACAGTGGCTGTAGATTTTGTGAATGATGAGGCTGGCATTGAGACAGCAGAGACCGCACTTGCGGGTGCGCAACATATTTTGATGGAACGCTTGGGTGAAAATGCCGAAGTATTGGCGACTTTGCGTGATTATATGCAAAAACATGCGGTGTTAACGGCAACCGTGGTGAAAAAGAAAGCCGAAGAAGGTGAGAAATTTAAAGATTATTTTGAGTTTTCAGAAGCTTGGAAAAAAGTGCCATCACATCGGGCTTTGGCGATTTTTCGCGGTCAAAAAGAAGGTGTGTTGCGTGTAAAATTGTTGGCAGGAGCCGATGAGGAACGTGCAGACAAATTTTGCCAGAGTGCGATTGCAAAACCATTTGCGATTGCGGAGCAAGGTCGTGCTGCCGATGCATGGCTTTTAGAGGCTGTGCGTTTGGCTTGGAAAACAAAAATATTGATGCGTTTGGAAGTGGATTTGTTGCTTGCATTGCGTACCAAGGCAGAAGAAGAAGCGATTAAAGTATTTGCCAATAATTTGCGTGATTTGCTATTGGCAGCACCAGCAGGGCAACGCGCCACGATGGGTTTAGATCCGGGCCTACGCAGTGGTGTGAAAGTTGCAGTGACTGATGTGACAGGCAAAGTATTAGATACAGCCACGATTTATCCACATGTACCAGCGCGCCGTTGGGATGAGGCACTTGCTGCTTTGGCAGTGTTGGCAGACAAACATCAGGTGGACTTGGTTGCCATTGGCAATGGTACTGGCTCACGCGAAACGGAAGATTTGATTAAGGCATTGAGTGAGCAGTTTCCACAATTGCATTTAACACCTGTGATGGTGTCAGAAGCGGGCGCATCAGTGTATTCAGCATCGGAGCTTGCGGCGGCTGAATTTCCTGATTTGGATGTGACATTGCGTGGCGCAGTATCCATTGCACGGCGTTTGCAAGATCCTTTGGCAGAATTGGTGAAAATTGAGCCGAAAGCGATTGGTGTAGGGCAATATCAGCATGATGTGAATCAGGCGCATTTGGCACGCACACTGGATGCGGTGGTAGAAGATTGTGTGAATCGGGTGGGTGTGGATGTGAATACTGCATCGGCACATTTGTTGGCGTATGTGGCTGGCTTAAGCCGTAGTATGGCGGAAAATTTGGTGGCATACCGTGATGAGCATGGACGTTTCCCAAGCCGTGATGAAATTCATAATGTAAAAGGCATTGGCCCGAAAGGCTTTGAACAGGCGGCAGGTTTTTTGCGCATTTTGGATGGTGAAAATCCACTGGATGCATCAGCGGTACATCCCGAGGCTTACCCTGTGGTGAAGGAAATTGTTGCTAAGAAAAAAGTGACGATTGAAGCGTTGTTAGGCAATCAAACTATTTTACATGGTTTGAAAGCTAAAGATTTTGTGAATGATGTGTTTGGTGAGTTAACAGTATCGGATATTTTCTTGGAACTGGAAAAACCGGGTCGTGATCCGCGCCCAGAATTTAAAACGGCAACATTTCGTAGTGGCGTGAATGAAATTCGTGATTTGAAAGAGGGTATGATTCTTGAGGGTGTGGTGAGCAATGTCGCCAATTTTGGTGCGTTTGTGGATATTGGTGTGCATCAAGATGGGCTGGTACATATTTCTGCCTTGGCGAATACATTTGTGGATGATCCGCGTAAAGTGGTGAAAACAGGTGATGTGGTCAAAGTAAAAGTGTTGGAAGCGGATGCCAAACGCAAGCGCATTTCTCTGACGATGCGTCTAGAAGATACCATTGAACCATTGCAGGAAGAAAAACCACGTTGGAAAAAAAGTGAGTCTGGGCATGCTTTGCAACGTGAGCCTGAAAGTGTGCAGCAAAAGGTAAAACGCCAAATGCACAAGCAAAAACAGCAAGCACAGAAGAGTCAGCGCAAAGGTCAGGCAAGTAGGCAGAAGAAACCTGAAAGCATGAGCGCATTGGAACAGGCGTTTGCCAAGGCATTGAACAAATGAACGAATTAGAGGCACTTGAGCAACTCAAGAACTCGGATGAATACCGTGTGATTCAACGCTTGCATGCGCCTGAGGCATACCAGCAGGGTGAGCCGTTAACCAAACGCATTGGACTGGTGATTGATACGGAAACTACGGGTGTGGATACTGCCAAAGATAAAATTATCGAGCTTGGTTTTGTGGCGTTTGAATATGATGCAGGCTCGGGGAATATTTACCGTATTTTGCACACCTATGATGGTTTTGAAGATCCCAAAGAGCCATTGGCTGATGTGGTAAAAAAGCTGACAGGTATTGATGATGCAATGCTCAAAGATCAATGTTTGGATGATGCTGAAATTAATGATTGGTTGAAACAATCAAGCCTGATTATTGCTCATAATGCAGCATTTGATCGGGCGATGTTGGAGCGACGTTTGCCCGCAGTGAAAGATACGGCATGGGCATGTACATTTGCCGATATTGATTGGCAGGCTGAGGGCATTGGTAGCCGAAAACTTGATTATATTGCTTATCAACTGGGTTACTTTTTTGATGGTCATCGCGCCGTAAATGATGCGCAGGCAACATTGCATTTGCTGACTTATGCTTTGCCAGAATCAAAAAAATTGGCGATGGGCGAGTTGTTGGCATCAGCACGAGAGAAAAGCCAGCGTATCTTTGCCATCGGCGCAGCATTTGATAAAAAAGATGCGCTAAAAGAGCGTGGTTACCGCTGGTTAGCGGAGTTTAGTAATCCCAATGGCAAAAAAGGCGTGTGGAGCATTTGCATTGCTGATTCAGAAGCTGAAACAGAGAAGAAATGGTTATCTAATCATATATATACGGGCAAAAAAGCTACTTATCAATGCAAAGCACTCACGGCAAGAGAGCGTTATTCTGTGCGAGAGTTTGAACTATAATTTCATCAAAAATGAAGCTAAATCTTTTCATTACCTATTTGTTTATTTAAGCTGCGTCGCCTATTCATGGTTTTTAAGGAGTTTTAATGAGCCGTAATTTTGTATTTACATCCGAATCTGTCGGTGAAGGTCACCCAGATAAAGTCGCCGATAGAATCTCTGATGGTGTGCTTGATGCTATTTTAGAGCAGGATAAATATGCCCGTGTTGCCTGTGAAACCATGGTGAACACAGGTATGATTGTACTCTCTGGTGAGATTACCACGTCGGCGATTATTGATTATCAGCAAGTTGCCCGTGATGCGGTGAAAGAGATTGGTTATAACTCATCAGACATGGGTTTTGACTATGCTTCGTGTGCTGTTTTGGTGACCATGGATAAACAATCTGTGGATATTGCCCAAGGTGTGAATGAAGGCGAGGGACTTGATTTGGATCAAGGCGCAGGTGATCAAGGTTTGATGTTTGGTTATGCTTGCAATGATACCAAGGTATTGATGCCAACACCGATTCATTTGTCGCATCAGTTGGTGGCAAAACAAGCCGATGTTCGCAAAAGTGGTGTGGTTAATTTCTTGCGCCCCGATGTAAAATCACAAGTGACTGTTCGTTATGAAAATTTTAAACCTGTTGCTATTGATGCGGTGGTATTATCCACACAACATGGCCCTGACGTTGAGCATAAAGCGCTTACTGAAGCGGTGATGGACACGATTATTAACCCAGTGCTTGGCGATACTGGTTTGTTGCATGCTGACACTGAATATCACATTAACCCGACGGGACGTTTTGTGATTGGCGGCCCTGTGGGTGATTGTGGTGTGACGGGTCGTAAAATTATTGTGGACACCTATGGCGGATTTGGTCATCACGGTGGTGGTGCATTCTCTGGTAAAGATCCAACCAAGGTGGATAGGTCTGCTTGTTATATGATGCGTTATGTAGCGAAGAACATCGTGGCAGCAGGTCTTGCTGATCGTTGTGAAGTGCAAGTGGCGTATGCGATTGGTGTGGCTCACCCCTTGAGCGTAATGGTTAATACGTTTGGCACAGGTAAAATTGATGAAGGAAAATTAGCGGATTGTGTTCGCGAAGTTTTCGACTTGCGTCCAAAAGGTATTGTGCAATCACTGGACTTGCTACGTCCAATTTATGCAAAAACAGCAGCCTATGGTCACTTTGGTCGTGAATTGCCTGAATTTACATGGGAAAAAACAGATAAAGTGGAAGCACTTAAGGCTGCCGCTGGAGTATAATCTAGCCCCTTCTCCTCTTGAGGGGGGAAGGTTGGAATAAACCCTCACCCCAACCCTCTCCCTTAAAAGGGCGAGGGAGAATGGTTTTAGACTGAGGAGCACTGCGACGACCCATAAAGGTCGCTAGGCTCAGTCACAAAATGTTTAACTGTGCTCATATTTTTTATGCCTGAATAGGCACACATAGGAGTATGAGAATGTCTGAATTTACAGATTATAAAGTCGCTGATATGTCATTGGCAGAGTGGGGCCGTAAAGAAGTTACGATTGCTGAAACAGAAATGCCAGGATTGATGGCATTGCGTAGTGAATATGCAGGTAAAAAACCTTTGGCAGGCGCACGTATTGTCGGTTGTTTGCATATGACCATCCAAACAGCAGTGTTGATGGAAACATTGGTTGACTTGGGTGCAGAAGTTCGCTGGTCATCATGTAATATTTTTTCAACACAAGACCAAGCCGCTGCTGCTATGGTGCAAGCAGGTATTCCAACATTTGCTTGGAAAGGCGAGACAGATGAAGAATTCTGGTGGTGTATTGAGCAAACTGTTCATGGTCCTGATGGATGGGTGCCGAACCTGATTTTGGATGATGGTGGTGATGTTACCCAATTGATTCATGACAAATACCCTGAATTGCTTGAAGGCATTAAAGGCCTATCAGAAGAAACAACAACAGGTGTACATCGTTTGTATGAAATGGCGCGTGACGGAAAATTAAAAGTTCCAGCGATTAACGTGAATGATTCTGTGACTAAATCAAAATTTGATAACTTGTATGGCTGCCGTGAATCCTTGTTGGATGGCATTAAGCGTGCAACAGATGTGATGATTGCAGGTAAAATTGCCGTTGTTTTGGGTTATGGCGATGTG
>JALUXZ010000234.1 GCA_027018935.1 Mariprofundaceae bacterium | reverse complement strand
TCACAAAGATTTAACCGTGAGCATGGGCGTGTCGGGCATGTGTTTCAGGGTAGGTTCAAGTCTATTATTGTTGATAAAGATGCCTATCTTCTTGAACTAAGCCGCTACATTGTTCGCAATCCTGTTGCTGCTAACATGGTTGACGATGCTGGTGATTGGTTTTGGAGTAGTTATCAGGCTACCTCAGGCAAAATAGCCAAGCCTAATTTTTTGCACGTTAACTGGTTATTGTCACAGTTTGGCAATGTAAAAACAGAAGCCAAGGTGGCTTATATTGATTTTGTTCGTAAAGATAATGCTTCCTCCCCTTGGAAGAGTCTGAATGGACCAGATATTCTGGGTAACGATGAATTTAGAGGCAAACTACAAGGAAAAATAGACAAAGTTCCGCTAGGGATTACGAAGCAAAAGGCTTTGCTAAGGCATCTAGCTCTTTCTGATATTGCGCGAGATGACAGAGAGCGAAGTGACTGGATGCGAGAAGCCTATCGAGAACATGGATACACGATGCAAGCAATCGCCAACTTTGCAGGGCTACACCACTCAACCGTTAGCAGGATGATTAAAAAAGGAGATGAAAATGCGCGAAACAAGCACTGACCCCTCCTGTGCTTGTGCCTGACCCCTCCTGTGCTCGCCAGAACTCAAAGGGCTGTCTGCATACCTTGCAACATAATTGTACGCGTAATTTGATCAGATAAGTTTTTTTCCATCATTTTAATCTCTTGATGAAACCAAGGTGATATATCCATCACATCTTCAATCACCGTAAAATCAATACACTCCAATTCACAATCGGATTCTGCCACATAAATCAAGTTTGATGCCTCATATCGCACAAACTTATGCAAACCTAACACTGCACCAGGCTTTAAACGACCACAATAAATTCTCGCATCACTTGTTTCCTCATACAAATGCACCACACCAGATGCAATCAATGCCATATACGGCATATAATCAAGTCTATCTTTAATCGTTTCCCCAGACTTATAAGTTACATTCCACGTACGTTTAGCAATAAGAAAGCGTACATCCATAGGCAGGCGTGAAAATAACAGGCTGGAAGAAAGAACTGCCATACGCCGCCTAAGCAACGATTCCTTACTAAAGGTTAAATTGAGATCTGGGTAGGCTTCAAATGCTTTTCCTAAATTTTCTGGCGAAAAACGCATCAATAATGTTTCCGTGTTTGAAACCACTGTAGCTCTACGAACAGCTTGCTTAAACATAGCACCTTCTCCAACAAGGCAGCCCTTATGTAAATAATTCAGCAATACAGGCTTACCATCCACCTCTGCTGTCACCGCTAGTTCGCCCTCTAAAATCAAATAAACACTATCAGCAGACTCACCTTGCCGAAATAACACGGTGCTCTCAGTCAACTTCACTTTGTGGCGTTTTTGTGAAAAACGTCCATAAAAATTTTGCAATGCTAAATAGCCTTTAGAAGCCGTAGGTGTCATGCTATCCAAAGAAACTTCTACACCATATTCCTCTACCAATTGCTGAGCATCAGCTGGGTTTTCTTTGATTAAAATTTGATAGGCATTTCGTAGACTTATAACTGCAGCAATTTCCCGTCCTTCCTCCATCAGTTGCTTGCCATAACCTGTATGCAACGTAGGATCATTCGGATGTAAAGCACACAATTCTTTTAAAGATGTTGCCCCAGTTTTTGTGATAAATGTTACTTCCATTTTTAAAATCTACTCCTAGACTCGCGAATATAACTTTTAAATACATTTTTGCTAGAGGCTAGAAAACGTGAAATTATCTGATGTTGTTTCAAGACTGCATAACGCTAGAGCTTCGCACAAAGCTTGGGTAGCACGTGCAGAAGCTCTTGTTGCAGGCATGGAGTTGGAAAAAGAACAAGTTCCTATGCTTCCTACCGATTGTATTTTTGGACAATGGTATTATGGCTCTGGGCAAATGTTGCGTAAACTCCCCGCCTACAAAGCCTTGGAAAAACCGCATGATCAACTACACCGAACCTATATGCAGATATTTAGACTTCTTTTTGATGAGCCTGATGTTTCCGCATTGGGGCGTTTGTTTGGCAAATCAAAAAAAGCAAAAGCAGCGCAAATCAAACAAGCTGAAAAGCTTATCCCACTCTTACATGCATTATCAGATGAAGTGTGCGATATTCTTGAAAACTTGGAAACCCAAGTGATGACTGCTGCGAAAAAACAAAAAATGACCCAGCTTGAGAATACTATAGAAATACACAATGGCGAAGGAAGAAAAGAGTCTTAAAAGTTAAATAACCACACACCCTAACCTTGATAAATTTATTATTCAGAAGGGGCAAAAAGCTGGCATTCATCCTCTCTCATCAAATCAAAGGCGTATTTTCAGTGCTTCAAGCCAGCGTCTCAAAACAACAATTCTCGGGCTAGAATAGGGCACCTCGAAAAACTTCACACGAGTTAAACGACATTGATTTTCGCTCATAGCAAGGCGCAATAAAATGAGTCATAGCATCGCTATTGTCCATTTTATTCAACGCAGCTAGGGGTGAAAAGCACAAGTTTGGCGAAGTGCCGAGGTTTTTCGAGGTGCCCAATACATAATCCAACCTATTCATAAGCCCAGAATGGCAATATTCCCGTACAAAATCAAATAATTAGAGTTTCCTCAGAAAGTTATTTTTTACCACAGAGGACGCGGAGGAAAGTATATGAGCTAGCATGTGCGCCGAAACGTCAGGTTTCAAAAGGTTGGGCGCAGTAACAGGTGCCCTTTTGAACCCTGTAAGTGCAGGAAACCAGCATATTGCTAAGATGCCCTTCTTTGACTCGAGCCATCCGTGGCTCTCTGGGCAAGCCCGCACTTAAGTAGAGCTTCCTCAGAAAATCGTTTGTTACATTTTTCCACCAAAGGGCACAGAGAGAGAAGTACATGTGAAGGCAACATTATCCCTGTTCAAGATGCGCCGAAACGTCATATTTCAAAAGGTTGAGCGCAGTAACACGCGCCCTTTTGAAACATGTAAGTGAAGGAAACAAGCAGATTGCTAGGGTGCCCTTCTTTGGTTCTTTCTTGGGCATGCAAGAAAGAATGAGGCATTTGCTGTAAGGTTTTAGCCTCTTTTACCTCTATAAGCTTGCATTCAATGGAATGCATAGCGATTATTTTTGTTGAAATATATGCGTTTCTTAGTTTCTGAGTAGAATCTAAGTACGTCTAAATCCGCTGTCCTGCGGGTTTATGGTTCTTTCTTGGACATGCAAGAATGAAGAATTTTCTGCAAAGTTTTAGCTTCTTACACCTCTATAAACTTGCATTCGATGGAATACATGGCGATTATTTTTGTTGAAATATATGCGTTTCTTAGTTTCTGAGTAGAACCTACTTAAAATAGCGGGTTTGATTATTAAATCTGCGAACTCGTAGGTTTAAGCACTCGGTGCGATAATTTAGCTACACCTTGACTCTCTGCTATTCAAGACTCCTGAATATGATCAACCCACTCATCTTCCGGCACATCATTCTCAGAAATACAACGCTGGCGCATAGAAACACCCCCTTGATGCACACTCTCAGCATCACCTGATAATAAAGGATGCCAAGCAAACAGTGGTTTCTTTTCAAAGCGTAAACGATAGGCGCACGTTTCAGGCAACCAGTGGTAATGCTCAGTTTTAAAGTTACGAATATTAAGACAATCGGAAACTTTTAATAAACGTTGCGCGTAATCACTACAAGCACACTTATCTGCATCAAATAAACGGCAGGCAATATCTGTACTTAGCATTTCCCCTGTATCTTCATCTTCAAATTTATGCATACAACATTGTCCACAACCATCACACAGCATTTCCCACTCGGATTGACTTAAATCTTGTAAATCTTTATCCCAGAAATTCACATCTAGCATCCATTTTCAACACTTAGAAGAGGCTTTTCATAAGCATATTTGGCAATAATAAAACTTTCACGTTCGGCTACCAGATCAAGTGAGTGTTGGTCATAATAGAAGCTTAAATCACGCTCCCTCGCCGATTCATTGGTACGAAAAGCCGTGGATAACATCGCATATTTCTCATCATCCAACACGATACCCAACTTACCAACAGCTTGAATCAAGTCCTCATCCAAACATTCATTACGAATAATATAATCAAGCATATTCTGCTGCTGATCAAACACACAAACATCACCTTCATGGCGCATAGAAGAATCATATAAACCCGCAATGTTTCGACTATAAAGATAAAGATACGAATAAGTGAAATAGCCAGCAAAAACACTTAAGTTTGAGTGCCCATAACCATTGCCAATGTCCTGCTTGCGTGCGGGGTCAAACATCATTGCTAACCATAAACGAAAGCGTTCAGGATCTTTGATATCTTCATAAACATATTGCCACTGTTTTATCGGTTTCCATGGCTGATGCAAAATTGAGCGTAAGGCAAAGTAAGGGTGTTCGCGCATACCATACCCAGAAATACCCATGCCTGTTTGACGCAAAAACAGCCCTCCCTGACTTTCACAGCCAAAACCCCATTGCGACACATACCAGTCCCAAGGGTTACGAATCGAGCCCATCATGGCGCGCCCACTTTTTAAGAGTTCAAGCGATGCACGGTTATGCTTGCCTTCAATCACGCCACCTTCTTCAAGTTTGCGTAACATCCGAATCACATGTGTGCTGCCCGTCTTTTCCAACTCTAGGTAAACAAGTCTGTCAGAAATATACATGTTTAACGCTCTTTCAACCAACCACGCAAAAATCCCCACGCATAACATGTTTCACATAACACCCACAGCCATTTTCCTTGCAATAAACTCTTCAACATATTCAATGGGAAACGTAATATGCGTTGCCATAAAGGCACACGCAGCGTGAAATCACCATGTTCAGCAGGTGTTTCAATCACCCATTCAGGCGAATGAATATTGGCATAGGCTGCCTGATAACCATTGCGATACATTTGCCCAAGCAAGCCACCCCAAGTTTCAGGCGGTAAATGATGGTAAATAATATCAGGAAGCACCACAACACGGGCATCCGCTTCACGAAAGACTTGTCGTAAATAAGGATCCAGCCCACGTGGAATCACTTCATTTTCTCCACCAACTTTACGAAATAAATCAGCGCGCATAATCAAGCATGGATGCTCTGCCAAATCCGAATCAATAATTTCTTCCACAGGCTGCCAGCTACGACGCGGAACCTGAATCATCACTCGTTTTACAAATGGCGTTGCCCAATCTGGCACCGTATTATTACCACCTGCCATGCCAATATCGCTATGCGCATCCATAGCAGTAATCATTTTCGTAAACGTTTGAGCATCTGGCAGCGATGAATCATCATCCACTGTCAGCAAATATTTACCTTTTGCCATCGCCGCACAAATATTAATACCACGCCCTTGTCGTTTATCACCTTTAAGCACAATCAACTCAAAATCTTGCATATCCTGCTGCGTGAGTGATTCCATCAGTTTGACAAAATAACCACCACGATCTGCATCGGCAGTTGGGATAATCACAGAAAGGACTGGCGACTCACTTGCAGAAGCTACGAACCAACAAACACCGCTTGGATTATCATCATTGCGATAGCGCACCCAATCACGTTTTAATTCAGGCGAGAACCAGTCTGCTTCTTTAAATAATTGTTCAAAATTACGTGGCACATTCACCCCTTAGAACTGAAAATAAATAAATGGCGAACTATGTGTTGGTGACCACACCAATAATGCCATCACCAACCAAAACCATGCCGCAATATGCAGTATTTTTACCTTTTCCGATATAGGCAAGGATACGTGCCATGCTCCAATATGCTGCTGCTTGTATGCCATTACAATATGCACTGCTGCCACCAGTGCCAACAACCCCAACACTTGCGGCATCATCCAGCGTATACCTTCACCCGAGCAAAGCCCTGAAAAGTAGGATAAACTTGTTTCAAAATCTACACAGCGAAAGGGCACCCACGTAAGCAATACAAACAAAAAGCATAAACCCCAAGCTGGCAATGCTGGCATATCTCCACCCACCGCCTTCCAAGCACGGTGTACACATAATGCCAAACCATGCATCGCACCCCACAGCACAAAATTCCACGATGCACCATGCCACAAACCACCGAGCAACATGGTAATCATCAAATTAACATAAATCATGCTCGGCGCAACGCGACTACCACCCAAAGGAATATACAAATAATCACGCAACCAACTTGATAGCGAGATATGCCAACGCCGCCAAAATTCTGCAACCGATGTCGCTAAATAGGGCATGCGGAAGTTCTCTGGAAGCTTAAATCCCAACAGCAAAGCAATACCAATCGCCATATGCGAATAACCTGAAAAATCACAAAAAATCTGCACAGCATAAGCCAGCAAGCCCAACCACAGTGTTGCCGCATCATACAATGATGGCATCGCAAACACGGGGTCACAAAACATCGCCAACCTATCTGCAATAAAAACTTTTTGGATAAACCCCAAAGCAAAAATCTGCGCGCCAAGATAAATATAATCCCAGTTGACCCCCACATGTTGCTGCAATTGTGGCAAGAAATCTTTGGCGCGAACAATCGGCCCTGCTACCAGTTGCGGAAAAAATGCCACATACAAGAAAAACTCTTTTTTCGATGTGCAGGCACGAATATCACCACGCCACACATCCACCAAATAGGAAATAACCTGGAAAGTAAAAAAGGATAAACCAACAGGCAGGATAATATCCAAATTCTCAGCCTGAACAGCCAATAATACAGCAGCATTATCGATGAAAAAATTGGCGTATTTAAAATAGCCCAGCACCAACAACATACTAAAAATACCCAACCACAAAGCAGTATTCTTTTTTTGATGATGTTGATGGTTACGCTCAATCGCCATCCCACAGGCATAACCGACCCATGAAACAAAACCAAGCAGCAGCAAAAAGCGCACATCCCAAACCGCGTAAAAAGCATAGGAAAAGAGCAATAATACCCAAGCATGGAATCGTTTAGAGACAAGCCACAAGGCTGCAATAAGCCCTATGAAAAATAATAGGAAATCTACACTTGAGAAAATCATCGTAAAATCACACTGCGCTGCTCATCAAGCCAGTTCGCCAATATTTGATGTCCGTGAGCATTGATATGCCCTTTACCGTAATGCGTATTGGCAAAACCAATAGCAGGTTGACCACTTTTCTCAAAATCTTGGGCAAAGACTGCATTACTATCCAATACAGGAATACCAAGCTTGATAGCCTCGCTAGCCAATATCGTACGCCCTTGCCGAACACGTAAATGCACTTGTTTATTGGGTAGGTACTCTAACTCTGGCATCATTAATATACTTAATTTCACACCTGTTTTCTGTAAAGATCGAAGCACAAAGTGCCAGTGCTCCACTGCCTTTTGCAAATCTTTCCCCGCCAGTTCATGGCTTTTGCGTGCCACCTTCTTTTCATTGAAACCTGTCAGCCAAGCACGAATATCATTTTCATATTTCCATTTTAAGTGAGTAATCAATGCAGAATGCCCATAAAGCCATAATTTTAGCGGTGTAAAACGACTAGGCTTATCCACTGGTCGAACCAATGCCGTTAAGTCACCAGCTGCATCACGCCGCTCTTGTGCTGATAATATTTCATATAAATCACTAGCATTCACACATAATAAGACATGCGTTGGTTTTACAAGTGGCGCAAGCATATCATAGGAAATCAGTGATTTATCAGGTGCTGCCCCCGAACTTCCCGCATTAAACAACAGGCTATGTTGCCACTTGTTTCCCAAACGGCTAACAAAGTTCTCATCACGCATCACTTGATAAGCTTCTACAAACGAATCGCCTACCACAAACACGCGGTTTGTAGGCAACACTGTTGGAAGCGGCTCATTATTCAGCCCAAATTGGTCCAATGTAAAACGTGCATAACCCTCATAAGTACGTAAAATACTTGCATAAGGGGCATGCACATAACCCAAGCGTGGCTCAAATACTTCTTGGGCAGGGGATAATACAAAGAATCGTATAATCAATTCCCAAAGCAACAAAATAAATAATAATAAGCCTGCTATCTTCCAACGAAACATCAGTCCATCCACTCTCGAAACCACATCTCAAGCACAATCATACTCCAAATACGGTGTCCTAGCTCATAGCTTCCGCTTTGATGCAGACGTAATAACGCTAAGACCTTTTCAGGTTTAAAAATGCCACGCTGGGAGAAACTATCAGATACAAACAAGCTTTCTGCCCACTGTCCCAAGTCACCTCGCAACCATTCACCTATTGGAATGGTAAAGCCTTGCTTGCGTGGTTTTAAAATATCAGCAGGTAAATAACGTGCTGCTACTTTGCGCAATAAATATTTGCCCTGCCCATTTTTGAATCGTAGCTCTAAGGGCAAACACATTTCCCATTCTAGCAGCTTATGATCCAGCAATGGAACACGCACCTCCAGACCATGTGCCATACTCATGCGATCCACCTTAAACAATACATCCTCAGGCAAGTACCACTGTAAATCCACATGCGAGAAGCGTGATTCATCAGCCTGTAAAGCCAAAGCGTCAGATAAAACATCTATTGGCTCACTCAATAAGCTAGAGCGATAATCATCCGAGTATAAATGATGGCGAAAAGCCTGTGATGTTGTCATACGCCTGACATAACGCGCATCTTCATCATGCGAAATATCAAACAGCCCGCGCTGTAATAAACCCAATTTGCCCGTTTGATATGCCCACTCCCAACCAGTATAAGAAATATTCGGCAATAAGCGCGGTAAACTTAAAGCGCGACGTGTCCAGTCATAACCCAAAAATGGCTCATCGCCGCCATCCCCAGCCAAGACCACTTTCACTTTTTCACTGGCAACGCTGGATACCAAATAGGTAGGCAAAATTGAATTATCAAATAAAGGCTGCTCAAGGTGTTGCAAAAATATCGGTAGCTTTTCCACCAAATCTAGGCTCGCCACATGGGCATGATGTTCACTAGCAATATGTTCGGCGACCATCTTCGCCCAGCCGCGTTCATCACCGCCACCATCAAAACCAATCGTGAATGTTTTCAGTGGCACATCCATCTGCTTTGCAGCCATCGCACACACCAACGATGAATCAACACCGCCCGACAAAAAAGCACCAATATCCACATCTGCCAACAAGTGCGAAGCAACAGCATCATTAAGCCGCTTATCCAACTCATCGGTGAGCTCAAGCTCGCTCCCCTGCAATGTTTCACCATCCGGTAGCTGCCAATAAGGCTCAATGTGAATATTTCCAGCTTGCCAAATCAATGCATGGGCTGGTGGCAATACACATACACCTGTGAATATTGTTTGCGGACGAGGCACATAACCCAAAGCCAAATAAGCATCAATCATTGGGGTATTCAGCACCTTTGTAATACTTTCATGCTTAAAAATTGCTTTTATTTCCGAACCAAATACCAGTCCTTGATGATGCTCGGCATAAAATAACGGCTTGATGCCAACCCTATCCCTTGCCAGCAACATGGATTGTTCTTTTTCATCCCATAATGCAATGGCAAACATACCTGATAGACGCGCAAGAATAGCTTTTCCCCATTGCATATAACCATGCAAAATCACTTCTGTATCAGAATGCCCACGAAATGTGTGCCCTGCTCTTATTAACTGCTGTCTTAACTCTGGTGCATTGTAAATCTCACCATTAAAAACCATGTGCAGGCCTTGCTCCGACATGGGCTGCGCTCCAGCCTCACTTAAATCCTGAATCGAAAGCCGAGCATGTGCCAAGCCTGCATGCTCATCGAGCCAAGTTCCATGTGCATCAGGTCCTCGATGATGCAATACACTCGCCATCCCTAATAAAACAGCTTGTTTGCCCTCACCAACGTAGCCAGCTAATCCACACACTACTTCTTCACCAACACATTAAAGCCCGAGCAGTTTTCAAAAAAGAAATGTTGCCGAACGCGGTCGAGTTCAGGTTTTCGCCCCTGCAACACACGCAACAATGAATAAGCTCCAGCAATACACCACCAAGCTGGATAACGAACAAGCTTACTTAAAATACTACCTACAGGTGAGGTAAAACCACCCAAAAAACGCATGCTTACACCTGCATAACCATCATCAGCTGCCTGAATTTTAATCTGTGAAAAATTTCGACAAAGATAGCTTATACCACTTTTGGTAAAGCGAAAATAATCATCCGGTGATTCATGGTATGGATATAAAAACGGCACATAAAAGAATGCTTGCCCACCTTCTTGCAATACACGGTACACTTCATCAACCACCCGATGCGGCTCAGGCACATGTTCTAAAAGCGCCTCGCAATGTACAAATGGCATGGATGCCTCAGCAAAGGGTAAATACAAGGCATCACCCAATACATCGGGTTTTGCTGGTTCATCTATATCAAGCCCAATCGCCCCCGCAGGAAAATCCACCTGATAACGCGGCATCCGCCCACTACCTGCACTCCCCACAATCAAGACTTTATCATGTTTGAATAGCGATAGAGCGCGTTCTTTTAAGTTTTCTTGGGTTTGTTCCACAACTGATTCAAGCATCACTATTCTCCACCAAGGTTTGCATTCTCTTGTTTAAAATTTCTGCTGAATAAGCCCAAGAACCATGCCTTACAATCTCATCACGCATCGAAGACAAACATAGCCGATGGTTCACAATCTTTACGACAGCATCCACCAATGGCATGGATGATTCAGGCTCAATATAAGCACACGCACTCTCAGCAAATGGATAAGGCTCACCTTGAATATGTGATAATACTACAGGCACTTCACACGCCAAGTATTCACGGGTTTTCAAAAAACCTGCCTCACCCATTTTTTGCAAACGCTCTTTGGGCTGTAATGCCAACATCACATCACAAGCATTGATATATTGAGGTACTTGAGCATTGGGCACCGCACCAATAAAATGTACAAATGCGCTGATGCCTAAAGTATCAGCTAGTCTTTCCATCTCAACTTTACGCTCGCCATCCCCAACCATTAAAAAATAAACCTTACGGTTTACGGCTTTTGCAATGGCTTTGTATGACTCAAAAATCGTCTCCATATCATGGTAAAAATCAAAGCTTCCTACATAACCAATATATATAGCATCCGATTCAAGCCCCAATGACTGCCGACAATCTTGTTGGTTCAATGGGCAAAACACATCAGGGTCAACACCATTCTCCACTACCATAATCTTATCATCAGCAAGTTGGTAATGCCTCATCATCCTTTGCTTTAAAGCTTCATACGGCACAATCACAAGGCTGCTTGCTTCCATGATTGCCGCTTCCATTTTTTCCACCATGCGTATTTTCCAAGTTGCTGCCCCGCCTGTTTGATAGTTTTCTAATAAAAAACCATTCACTTCACACAATACAGGCACAGAGAACTGCTGACATAAACGATACAATGCAGGAAACGTAGATATTTGGCGCGTATAAACCACATCCCAACGCTTTTCTTGCAACTCCTTTTTGAGTTGTCGGTATATACGCCGCTGAAAAAACCAATCCCCCAGCAAACGGATACCCGAATACGGCAACCATACATGTGGAAACTCAAATTCAGGCATGACATCTCGCGTACGCGGCGCACGCAGTAAGACTTCACAACCAAATCTATGCCAATGTTTCAAGAATTGACTGACATGAATTTGTGGGGCTTTATGCGGCGCAAGATCACCATCGGTAAGATATAAAATTCTCATCGTCATGCTCTTATGCAACCTGCTTATACAGCTTTAATAGTTGTTTGTTCAAAGCTTCAATATCAAAGTTCTTGCACACAAAATCATACCCTTTAATGCCGTCATAGCCCTTGTTTTGGTGGGCTTGCAAGCAATCAATGATTGCTTGTGCCAAGGCATCGCTATCCTTTTCTTTTACCAGTGATACTCCATCAGGCACACTTTCAGCAATGCCACCGCTATTGGTTGCAACCACAGGCAACCCTGATGCTTGTGCCTCTAATAAAACCATCCCCTGCCCTTCTTCAGCACCATCATGCCCACGCACCGATGGCATCACAAATATATCGGCACCATGATACATATCTACCAGCTCATCTTGGCTCTTTAAACCACAAAATCGTATACTGTCTTGTAATTTCAAGTCTCTCACTTGCTGCTCTAGCTGCTCTCGCAAAGGGCCATCTCCCACCACATCATAACGCAACTCTGGAAAGACCTCTTTCACACGCTGCATCGCAGCGATGGCATAGGCAAAACCTTTTACTTCAACCAAACGCCCAACACTGATAAGCACGGGCTTATCACTCACACTCGTCCGAGGCTCCTTAAAGCCCCATTTTTCGACATCAACACCTACCGCAATACGATGAATTTTATGATTCGCACAGCCCAGCATCTCAAGCTTTCGATGAATAAACAATGAACTAACAATAAAACCATCACCCAACTTAAAAAGCTGCTCATAATAATGTTTGCCCAATAAATGCGGCACGACATTGGCATCAAAACCATGAAAGGATGTTACAATTTTGCCTTGCAAAAAGCCTGCCTGCCGCAAACGTACCGCCATTAAGCCATTGGGTCCAAAATGCGCATGAATCACATCATATGTACGTCCACCACGTAATGAAAAAGCTACAAAGAATAATTCAACCCATTCACCTAAAGGCATATCTCGACGCATATTAAACAATGCCGAGGTGCGCTGCCTATCGCTATACAATAGAAATATAGCCAAATAGCAGGCTTTGAAGACACGCCATAATTTCACATCAGGGACAGTCGGGCGGAATGACACATATTTGAGTATGCCATACTTATCCAACAAGCTATGACGCATCCGTGTCGAACCCTGCCAAGCATGAACCTCTACATCCTGATTTGCCGCAAACATGCCTGCAATTTGATGCAGCACAAATGTTTCCGAAGCACTCGGAAAATCACCTAAAAAATAAGCAATGCGCAAAGGCTTAGACATGTACAGGAGGCTCTAATGTTTTGATGATCTTGGCTGGTACACCTGCCACCAATACATATGCAGGCACATCTTTTGTCACCACCGCCCCCGCAGCAATCACTGCGCCCTCGCCAATATGTACGCCTGGCATAAGCATTGCCCCAGCACCAATCCAAACAAAATCATCCACGCGAATAGCTGTACTACTCACATCTCTAAAACCATGAGTATCATGGGATAAGCTATGATTCACTGTTTCAAAGCTGACCCTAGGTCCAACAAGCACTCCGTTACCCAAGCTAACCTTGGCAAATGCACAGGCAAAACGCACTTCAGAATTAATAAAACAATGATCCCCTATATAAATGTGCTTGGCAGCCGTTAGCGGTCGAATCACAAGCGGCGACCAAAACTTGCTACCTACACCAATATGCATACCACTCATACGCAAACAAAAACGCCGCCAGCGGTTACAAACTGGCAACATCGGCACCACATTAGCAAACCATAACCAGAATGCCTTTAACACGCTGGATAACCCATTTCTTGCAAGCGAGCATTCATCACTTTCGCCATGCTTTGCAAATCTTCTACGGACAACTTTTGACGACCCTTTCCCATATGCTGCGAGGAAATAGCCTCATTGGCATGCTGGTAATGTGCATAATGCTGCATATCACCCATACCCGATACATGCTCCCGTTGCTCAATCATATACATCTCAAAATCCAATTCTAAAAATGCACAAATACGCTTCATCTCATCTATAGGATTACAACTTAACTTCTCATATCGCGTTTCCAAGCAAGCATCTACATGTTTGATAGAAAACTCACGTGCCAACTTGACTGTATCACACCAGCGCCCTGCTGCACTCTCAATGTTTGTAATCAACCCTGTGGTTATATATGAATGCACTACATCCACACCATCTCGTAATAAATGAATAAATTTAGCCTTGGGAAACACTGCATAAATATCATCTAGCGCAAAGGTATTGATAGGTGTTTTATCCCCCCAACGTTCACAAGCTACACCCGTTTGCTCAGCATGATAACGGTAAAACATATCCAAGATTTTTGCCAAGCTACGTTCAGCTTCAGGCAAGCTTAATAAATCAGGCAATAAAGGTCTTAGGCTGATTTGAAATGTTTCAAATTCAGGGTGTAATTCAAACAAAGCCATGCATTGTTTTACCAAGGTCGGCCATTCTAAATAGGCATTGCGACGATAAAGCTCAATCACTTGCGATAACACATAGGTCTCTGGGGGAATATGCACCTGTTTTGATGCCACCAACATTCGACGTAATAAGGTTGTGCCTGAACGACCAGAACCAATGATAAAAAACGGGCTTATATTTTCATTGCGATGCAAAGGATAAGGCTTGCGCGTAAGAATCTTACCCAATCTTGCCGCCATATCATGCCATGCCGCCAACCTGCTCATGATAACTCCTTACGCTCTTTTAAGCTTACCAACAACTGCCCTATTTCTGCCCATTCACGCTTAAGTGGTGCAAGCAAGAATAAACCTAACAATAAAACCAACAACATACCAAAAGCACTCACAAACAACGTTTGCCACGCCAGCAAGCTTTCCCCCAACTGCACAACTGTAAACCCCACCAGTGCCAAACATAGGCTTAAACTTGCAGGTAAAAGCATGGCTCGACATAAGTCTGTCAGCGTAATGGCTGTACCAGCCAATACATAGCGAAAATGAAAATATCGACTGGCATAAATAACCAATAAAAATGCCCATGCCATACCTACCGCTCCCCACGGTAGGGCACAAACAAAAGCCAAGAGCATGGCTGGAGCCATCATCATATTCCAGCGCAACATGCGTCGCCCTTGCCCACGCGCCATCAATATCCAGCCCATAGTATTATTCACAGCTAATATCCAACCTGCACATGCTAGAATCACCACAATCGGTATAACATCCAGCCATTGATTTCCCAGAAATATCTTTACCACAGGTTCGGCTAATACTGCCAACGATGCCATTAATGGCATCGTTGCATAAGCAACGATTCTCACCAAAAGTAAAAAAGTCCGTCTAAATCCCACAGCATCGGATTGCATACGGCTTAATGTCACTACTGCCACACGGGTTAAGGGCGCAAGAATTTGCCGTATCGGCAACATCAGCATTTGCATCGCTGTACTGTACAAACCCAACGCATGTGCCCCTGACCACCAGCCCAACAAAATCTGATCCGATTGTTTGGATAAATATTGAATCACATTAGAAAACGTTAATTCACTACCAAACACCGCCATTTTGCGCACACCTACTTTCAAAGAAGGCAATGATGGCAGCCATTCCATCACAACCCATAACAACACAACCCGCACAACAATCGCCACCACCTGCATCCAAACCATTGCCCAGTAGCCCGCTCCTGAAATCGCTAACAACACGGCTGTTGCTGCCGCACATAAAAGTCCTAAGACTTCTATCACAACTAGCCCTCGAAAACGCATTTGGCGACGCATCAAAGCTTCATGCTGAATCGCCAAGCCTCCCAGTACAAAAACTAAAGATAATACCTGCACAATCTCCAACAGGCGAGGCTCATGAAAAAATAACACAATAAAAGGTGCACTAAAATATAAAATGCTCGCCAATAACAAGCCAATCAGCGCATTCAACCAAAACAACAAACTAACTTGCTCATGTGTGACTGTTTCTTGCTGTATGGTCGCAACTGAAAAACCTGCATCCTTGAATAGGACAAAGAAATTCACGATAATCATCACCATCGCAACCAAACCAAAATCTTCTGGCACAAGTATATGGGCGAGCCAGATAGTTACCGCCATATTCAGTATAAATTTCACTAACTGTGCGGCAAATGTAATCACACCACCGCGTACAGAGGCATGTTTTAGCTCAGCCTGCGTTAGACTTTTCTCAGTCCAGCGACTCATTGATTTAACTGGACAACTGTTCCCACAACACCCGCTGATCCAGTGCGCGCGCCAAGGTATATTCATCCAAATATTCCAATTCACCACCTTCAGGCACACCGCGTGCAATACGTGATACTTTCACATCAGAGGTGCTATAACGACGTGCAGTGAAATGTGCTGTTGCTTCACCATCCACCGTGGCACTGGTTGCCAAAATAAGCTCTTGAACCACCCCCGATGCCACACGTTTATCCAATGCTGCAAAGTTTAATTGTTCCGCTCCCATACCATCTATAGGGCTTAATCGCCCATGCAATACATGATAATGCCCCGTAAAGCCTTGTCCGCGCTCAAGCATTAAAACATCCACTGGCTGCTCAACCACACAAACCACCGAGCCATCACGCCTCACTTGATCACATACCGTACAATGTTGATGTTCGGCAAAGCTTCCACAACGCGAGCAAAAGCCCATTGTTTGATGCAAACCAGCCAACGTTCCTGCTAGCTGTTTCACTTCTTCTTCGGGTTTGGATAACAAATTCAGACTTAAACGCATGGCAGTCTTTGGACCGATACCTGGCAAGCCGCTTAATTGCTCGACCAACTGCGCCAAGGGCAAAGGCATGCCTGGGAAATGCTGTATCAAAGCGAAAAGCCTGGTGGTAATGGCAAACCTGCCATCAATTTTTGCTGCTCTTCTTTGGATTTTTCTTCGGCAATTTGGCTCGCTGCATTCACCGCTGCTGCCACCAAATCTTCAATCAATGACTTATCTTTTTCTTCCCATAGCTCATCTTCAATCACAATGGATTTCACCTGTCGATCACCCGACATCATCACCTTCACCATGCCGCCACCTGACTCACCACTGACTTCAATCTTCGCCAGTTCTTCCTGCAAACCTTTCATATTAGCTTGCATTTCTTGGGCTTTTTTCATCATTTTACCAATATTCATCATGACTCATTCACTCCATTTTCTTTCGCCGCTGGCTGTACATCCACCAAACGGCAATCCAGTTCTTGTTTTAATCGCTGTACCGCAGGATCTTGTTCAGCCTCCTGCCATACACGCTTTTTCTCTTCATCCGCATGTCGGGCTCGAACTGTAGAAATTGTTTCCACATGCCCACCCTGCGATTTGTTTTCCCACAACACATCACGCCTCAGCCATGTTTCAAAGGCTTTACGCTCTTGCGCTACAATAGCTCGCTGCTGATGTGCATCCAGTGCCAAACGCACCTGCGATGCTTGATATTCAATACAAATCACATGCTCCAACAAAGCCGTTATACCTGGTCGAACATGGCTATATGCCTCAACAGCATCTTCCCAACGCTCATAAGATGGCTGCACTTTTTCGGTTACTTCAGAGTTTTTTCTTTCAACCACAGGAACTACAACACTAGGCTCAGCCTTCACCAACTCCGCCCGCTCCGTAACCACTGTTTCAGATTTTTCAGTCCTCGCATGACTTACCGAAGAAGCCTCTTGCCCAGGCTTTTTTTTCTGCAAAGAGTGATTACCTTCAAGCAGTGTATTCAAATGACACAAGCGCATGGCAATCATTTCCACGCCACGTTGTTCATCTACCAAGCCCAAGTCGCGCAGCCCATGAATCAACACCTGATAGCGCATATCCAAACCTTCAGAAGAACACTGCATAACAGCTTGTTCAAGCCATTGCTGGGTCTGCTCCGATGGCACATCTGAAATCAAACTACCATCCACTTTCATGCAGGCTACTTGATGCCATAATTCCGACAATGACAGCAACAATGCTCGTGGCGCACTACCTTGCATGGCTGCCTGTCGCACGGTCAATACTGCTGCCTCTGCATCACCTTCTACAATAGCATCGGATAATTGCTGCACCACTTCAGGGCCAATCATCCCCAAAGCCTGACGCACATCCTCCGCCTTAATATTCTCATTCGCATAAGCCAATACACGTTCAGTTAACGATAGTGCATCACGCACACTACCATCTGCGGCACGCGCAATGGTCAACAATGCTTCTAACTCTGCTTCAACAGACTCTTTTGTTAATACATGTTTTAAATAATCTGCTATTTCCTGCACACCCAAGCGTCGCAAATCAAAACGCTGACAGCGCGATCTCACGGTTACAGGTAACTTTTCCGATTCAGTCGTGGCTAAAATAAATAATACTTGCGCAGGCGGTTCTTCAAGCGTCTTCAAAAGTGCATTAAATGCTGATTTTGAAAGCATATGCGCTTCATCAATAATATATACTTTATACGGCAAACTCACAGGTGGATAACGCACACCATCAAGAATTTCGCGCATATCATCTACGCCCGTATGGCTAGCAGCATCCATTTCTTGTACATCCAAATGACTTCCAGCCGCAATCGCCACACATGCATCACACTTACCACAAGGCTCACCATCATGTTGATCAGAACAATTCACCGACATTGCCATCAAACGTGCAATGGTCGTCTTGCCAACACCACGAATTCCCGTCAGCAAATAAGCATGTGCCAAACTATTTGAGCTTAAAGCATTTTTAAGGGTGCGAACCACCACATCCTGACCCACAAGATCAGCAAAACATTGTGGCCGCCAGCGTCGAGCCAATACCAAATAAGACATGCGAAAATCTTACAACAAGCGCATACAAAAAGCATCCAGAAAAGGATAGCATCGATGATGCTTGACTCCCCCCCCCCACACACTTAGCTTGCAATAATTGGTGCTTTCTTAAACACCCTTAAAAATAGTAAGGAGAATGAATTAATATGAAAACTTTTTTTAACGTGGCTGCTGCCAGCATTATCGTGGCTTTTGCGACAGTGAATGCACAAGCTTCAGAAGTGAAGCCTTATGTGGGTATTGGTTTGGGAACTTTCACCACCGATTTCGGCTCTGGCTTGAAAACCAGTTCAACTTTTGGCGGCTTCCTGAAGGGAGGGGCTGATTTCAACCCATATATTGGTGCAGAGTTACGCATTGGTGGAATCAAATCATCAACGGTAAGTAATACAGGAGGCGTGTCATCCAAAGTAAGCTTTATCTCTTATTTGATAAAACCACAGTTTCCCATTGCAGAACAAGCCAGCATCTATGGACTTATTGGTGCGACAACGGCTAAAGTAACTGTCACTGGAGGCGGAAACCCATCCACAAGTCAGACAAAAACTCAAGTCAGTTTCGGCGCAGGATTTGAGTATAAAATCCAAGATGCTATTTCTATTGGCGCTGAATATGTACAATATTCAAATAAAGCAGACAGCTCTCAGAATTTTAAAGCTAAAATCAGAGGCATTTCCGCAACCGCTAATTATCACTTCTAAAAACAACAAGCCCGACCAGCCTTTAGGCTGATCGGGTTTATTTAGGTTCCTCTAAACATGGGCAGCGACAAGCTTCAACCAACGTGCAGTCAATACCTCCGCACGCTCTTTTGGTTTCGCGGTCAACAAAGCCTCTTTTAATTCCTGCACATGAGCTTCAGAAATATGATAAACTCACCCTTAGTTCAGGAAAACAACACACAACTCAAGCTATCCACACCTCTGAGGTGACAATTTTCTAACATGGAATTAAACACTTATAAACCATAGTTCCGAATCATTTATATCTTGGCTTGTAATATGCTTATGCTCATACATGAGTAAACAATTACAAATTAACAATACATCTTCTTGCTACACCGCTATTTATTTGTTCTATGTCCCCAAGCTGATGCTCAAGACACTAAAGTCGTGTTTATTCAGAGCGACAGATAAGTCTCGCAACTATTTTAAAGCACAAAGAAGGTCAACCTATTTTCCAAAAAGCAACAAGCTTGGTGTGTCTACAGGGCTATCACTTTTATTGCTGCTTATAAGTGTTTCTATGCTATCTAGCGTTGACCATGCCGAAGCGGGTAGTTTGCATGCGCTACTAAATGGCAAAGCGATTCACCTTGAATCTGCCCCAGCCAGCCAAACCTATAATGAAGATAATTGGGGCGGTGGCCTGCAATATGATTTTGACCCATGGCATGAGAACTGGATTCCCTTTGTGAGTGCATCAGGGTTTCTTGATTCCAATTCAAATGCTTCTTATTATGCAGGTGGGGGCATTGTGCGGCGTTTTACAGTTTCTGAAAAGCTGGATAACTTGCACGTTGATGCGGGAGTTGTTTCTTTCCTCATGACACGAAAAGGATTTCGTAATAACAAACCATTCCTAGGGTTATTACCTGTACTCTCTATAGGGACAGAATACGTATCAGTCAATATGACCTACATCCCAAAGGTTGAGCCTAAAATGGTGGCATTGTTTTTTTTCCAACTTAAAATAAAGATGCTAGACTTCTAGACTTTCCATCAGGGAGGTGCTGATTAACTCAATGCATGGTGTTTATGCGCCCAAAATTACCAACGCTGGCGTTGGCAAACTTAACAATAGCGGTGCTATTACTTGCGCTTGCCGCCTTGGGGTTGAAAATTTTGAATCGCATATCCACTCATCCAGAGTTAATCAGCACCTCCCTAGGTACTGTATTCCCCAAACTCTCAGAAGTATCCAATAAAAGTTTGGCTAACCCTGCGCTCAATGAAAATACAGAAGTGTTTTAGTTTCTGAGTAGAGCCTGCTTAATACCGGGTACCTCGAAAAACCTCGGCACTTCGCCAAACTTGTGCTTTTCACCCCTAGCTGCGTTGAATAAAATGGACAATAGCGATGATATTACTCATTTTACTGCACCTTGCTATGAGCGAAAATCAACGTCGTTTAATTCGTGCGAGGTTTTTCGAGGTGCCCTAGCCTCTAAACATGGGCTGCGACAAGCTCCAGCCAACGTGCAGTCAGCACCTTCGCGTGCTCTTTTGGTTTCGCGGTCAATAAAGCCTCTTTTAATTCCTGCACATAAGCTTCAGGAATATGATAAATCGCACCTGATGTTTCCATACCTGCAGGCGTTTCCAGCAATCTTAAAGCAACAACATCATCCTCTTCAAACATGCGGCTGGCATAACTATCAACAATAACAATTTCCTTACCCTTATCTTTCAAAGCGTCACACACAGTAAAGCTTTGACCTGCCTGACAAGCTGTTACTTGATACAATTGCAAGGCACAGGTTGGTAGTTGCTTCAAATAATCACGTTGAGCATCATTCAAGCCCAGATCATCCGCAGCAAGCACCAATGTCAATGCACAGGACTCGCCATCTATATCTAAGAAGTTTCCTTCTGATAATAATTGTTCTAACAAGTTAATGTCATGGATACTGCGAATTCTTGCATCCGCACTGGCAATACCAGCCCTTTGCTCATCCGATATACCATCAAGCCAAACCTTCTCAACCCAAGCTTCAATCGCTTCGCTGTAATGCTGATTCAGCCAAGTCAATGCAAGCTGAACACCTTCTTTGCGCCCCAAACTTGCCACGCTCTGCTCACGTTTTTGAAGCATACAGCACTTTTTATATTTCTTGCCGCTGCCACATGGGCAAGGCTCATTGCGTTGAACTTTAACAGTCACTTTAGAATCCTTTATCGAAATTAACCAGCGAGAAGCGGCTAAAGCAGCCGCTTCTCAACATGGTAATTACTGAATATCTTTATCTGGTACAATCAACATTTCAACACGACGGTTAAGTTGACGGCCTGCTTCTGAATCATTGCTAACACGCGGTTGTGATTCACCACGCCCTTCCGTAGTCACACGCTGCGGGCTCACCCCCGCATCTTCCAAGCTCCATGCCACGGCATTGGCACGATCTTCAGATAAACGCTGATTGTATGCCGCTGAACCTACATTATCAGTATGTCCAATAATACGAATGCTTGAGCGCGGATAACGCTGTAAAATATTCGCCACCTTGTCCAAAGTACGGCTAAACGCTGGCTTTAATGCAGATGAATTGAAATCAAATGATACTTCAGAGTTCATGGTTATTTTAAGGTTTTCATTTTTCAAACGTTCCACTTCAATTTGATTAGCACGGCGCTCAGATGCCAGTGTACGTTCAAACTCTGCCTGCTGTTTATCCATATAGATGCCTGTACCAGCTCCAAGCGCACCACCAACAGCTGCTCCAGCTAATGCGCCACGTAATGCGCCGCCAGAATGGTCACCTTGATAGCCAATAATCGCACCCAATAAAGCACCTGCAGCTGCACCACCAGCAGCATTTTGTTTGGTATGCTTGTTTGGATCATCAGGGCCTGTCACACATGCGCTGAGAAGTAAGACTGTCGCCATCAATATATATTTTTTCATTTCAACTCTCCTGTTTATAAATCCGCATAAACCACTAAAACTCAATACATCTGCAAGTTTGATACTTTTCTCAATTTGCTGCAAGCACCCTCATAAAGAAATTTTTACACCCTATCATTACACTCAACAGCCCGCTTTAAAACAACCAAGCTGCTTCTTTCTTACGTTTTCCCTCATAATCACGAATCACTTCAGCATTCTGCAAGGTCAACGCAATGTCGTCCAAACCATTTAACAAACAATGTTTGCGAAAGTCATCAACTTCAAAACGAAAGGTTTGTCCACTTGGCGTAGTTACGGCTTGCGCTGCCAAATCAATACTAAGCTTATAACCTTCTGCCGCCTGTGTTTCAGAAAACAACACATCCATTTCGTCATCACTTAATACAACTGGCAACACACCATTTTTAAAACAATTATTATAAAAAATATCCGCAAAGCTCGGTGCAATCACACATGAAATGCCATAATCCAAAATCGCCCACGGCGCATGCTCACGTGACGATCCACAACCAAAATTCTCGCGTGCCAGCAAAATCTGCGCACCCTGATAACGCGACTGATTCAGTACAAAGTCTTTTTTTAATGGTCTATTTGTGCAGTCCATTTCAGGTTGACCGACATCTTTATAACGCCATTCATCAAATAAAAAAGGACCATAACCTGTACGTTTGATACTTTTTAGAAACTGTTTTGGAATAATCGCATCAGTATCCACATTGGCACGATCAATTGGTACAACCAGTCCGTTTAACGTTGTAAATGCTTGCATGACTTAACTCCAATTCCGAATGTCTACAAAATGACCTTTAATCGCCGCTGCCGCTGCCATCGCTGGGCTTAATAAGTGCGTGCGCCCACCCGCACCCTGACGACCTTCAAAATTACGATTGGATGTAGAGGCACAACGCTCACCATTGTTCAAACGATCTGCATTCATTGCCAAACACATCGAACAACCTGGTTCACGCCACTCAAAACCTGCCGCTTTAAAAATCACATCCAAGCCTTCTTCTTCCGCCTGTTTTTTCACCAAACCTGAACCAGGAACCACCATTGCCAACTTTACATTACCCGCAACTTTATGACCTTTAGCAATAGCTGCTGCTGCACGAAAATCTTCGATACGTGCATTGGTACAAGAGCCAATAAACACTTTATCAATCAAAATATCTGACATCGGCGTATTTTCTTTTAGCCCCATATATTCAAATGCACGTGTCCAACCTTCACGTTGCACATCATCTTTGGCATCTGCCAAGGCAGGTGTTGAGCCAGTAATCGGCACAACCATTTCAGGGCTGGTTCCCCATGTTACCTGCGGCACAATATCAGCGGCATTTAAATTTAATTCTTTATCAAAGACAGCATCCGCATCCGAATATAATTCACGCCATGCTGCTTCCGCCTGCTGCCACACATCGCCAGTCGGCGTTGATGGGCGACCTTTCACATAATCAATGGTCACATCATCCACGGCCACCATGCCACAACGCGCCCCAGCCTCAATGGTCATATTGCATAAACTCATACGTCCTTCCATGCTCAATGAGCGAATCGCCGAGCCTGCAAATTCAATCGCATAACCCGTACCGCCAGCCGTACCAATTTCACCAATGATATACAATGCAACATCTTTACCTGTAATACCTACTGACAAATCACCATCGACAGAAATACGCATGACTTTCGGCTTCTTCTGAATCAATGTTTGAGTCGCCAAAACATGCTCAACTTCCGAAGTGCCAATGCCCATCGCAATCGCGCCCAATGCGCCATGCGTGGATGTATGTGAATCGCCACATACCACAGTCATACCTGGCAAAACCAAACCTTGCTCAGGACCAACTACATGCACGATTCCCTGACGAATATCACCCATAGAAAATTCTTTAATGCCAAACTCTTTGCAATTCGCATCCAATGCTTCGACCTGTGTTCTTGCCACAGGATCTGTAATACCAAACTCTAACCCAGTCGTTGGTACATTATGATCAGGTGTTGCCACAGATGCGCTTACGCGCCAAGGCTTGCGCCCTGCCACTCTCAAGCCTTCAAATGCTTGCGGGCTGGTCACTTCATGCACCAACTGCCGATCAATATACAATAATACGGAACCATCATCATTGGCTTTCACCACATGCTGCTGCCAAACTTTTTCAAACAATGTCTTGGACATGCTCACTCCCTAACATGGAGGGCACCTCGAAAAACCTCGGCACTTCGCTAAACTTGTGCTTTTCACCCCTAGCTGCGTTGAATAAAATGGGTAATAGCGATGCTATTACTCATTTTATTGCGCCTTGCTATGAGCGAAAATCAACGACGTTTAACTCGTGCGAGGTTTTTCGAGGTGCCCTGGAACAATAGACGACCGTGACCGTCTGGGCGACATAGTACCCAAAACAAAAAAAAGGGCGACCCAAGGCCGCCCATTTATTTTAATTCCATCACTATCAGAACTTTTCTCAACAGTAATTTCTCTCTTACCACAAAACTTGGATACTGCCCTCACTACAAAAAACTAAGATTGTGGCACAAGCAAAACAATATCAATACGGCGATTTTTCTCTCGACCTTTCAATGTTTCATTATTGGCAATCGGTTTTTCCTCACCAAAACCTACAGATTCAACGGTACGAGACTTCTCAAGCTTCGCCATTAAATAAGCTTTCACCGCCTCTGAACGTCGCTCTGATAATGCCTGATTATAAAGATTGCCACCTGCCGAATCTGTATGCCCTTCCACACGTATCGAACGATCCGAGAACATTAAAATCGACTGTACTGCTGCATCAATCATAGTGTAAGTATCTGGTGGAATCACAGCACTACCACTGCGAAAATTTAATCGTTTCATACGCAAAATAACATCCGCATCGGGTGTCAAAAGAATTTCAACATCATTAGGGTTAAACAACTTGGTGAGCCGCTTAATTTTTTCTTCAGCGTCCCTCTTAATTTGTAACTTCCTGCGTAATTCATTCATGCTAGCAAGATCGCCTTCATAAACACCTAGCTTCGCATTTAATGAAGCTATCATTTTATCAGAGTCTTGAAGCTGTTTGTTATAACTGTCTTGCATGCGTGCCACTGCCTGCTGCAACATCAAAGCTTGCTGTTCAACGCTATCTGCGCCACTAAGCTCAATACCAAGATCTTTGCCCAGAGCACTCAGACGCGCTTCTTCTGCATCACGCAATGTCTCAACCATGGATGGATTTTCACGTATATGACGACCCAATTTTGCCACTTCAATCGCACGCTCGGCTTTAGACTGACCTTGTTCTGCAAGCGCATGCATTTTCACCTGCTTATCTGGGCTATCTTTCACCAAACGCTCAATTTCTCTTCTCAAAGCAACCGCTTCACCCGTCGCTTTGGGAGCATACTCTCTAGCTTTTAACTTACGCCCTTCAGCCACTTTCAATACCACAGGGCGCACAAACTGCTTGCGTAGGGAAACAACTTGCGCCGAACGAAGGGTTTGCAAAGCAAATTTAGCTCGCTCCTTTGCCCGTTCCATATTTCCATCTTCAACATACTCAACAACACGGTTAAAATCTTGTTCCGCACGCAGCACCAAATCATCACGTAAGTAACTTGCATCGGTCATCTGCATACGATCTCGAGATTCCACTAACCTTGGAAATTGTGAACTCATCGTCTGCACAGCTAAAATCGCCCGATCAAGCTCATTGGCACTTTCATCTAAAGATTTTCTAGCTTTATCACTTTTGCCCATTTGAATATATTCTTTAGCCTCTGCCAAAGATTTTTTTGCATCACTATAATGACTGGGTGAAAATTCAGCGGCTCGAAGCTGCTCTGCTTCTCCCATGCGTTTTTCCACATCATCCATGCTCGTAGCGCATGCTGCCGATGTAAAAAACATTAGCATAAAAGAAGTAATAAAAATACGTAGTAACAGAAATATATAATGAAACAT
This sequence comes from Mariprofundaceae bacterium, assembly GCA_027018935.1. Taxonomy (GTDB): domain Bacteria; phylum Pseudomonadota; class Zetaproteobacteria; order Mariprofundales; family Mariprofundaceae. The sequence goes on along the minus strand of JALUXZ010000234.1, from coordinate 7,605 downwards.
CAAAAGCTCCCTAATCATTAAAATAGGGATTTTACAAGCTTCACTTTATGAAAAAATGACCCGCATCACAAAATAAACAACTTTATCCCAAGAACCGATATTGACTTTGGATATAGGGTGTAATCACTTGCTTTGTATGGTATTTCAAGAAATCATGTAGTCACCTCACTGGTAATCAGTGATTTCTTGGAATGTCAGGCGAATCAAAGGCTTGCGATATGTGCCGAATATCAATGTCGGGTCTTGGGTTTATTGTCTAATCGCACACAAGAATCAATCTAAGACTTGAATAAGTGACTCACATGCTTTCTTAGCATCATCGAAAATCATCATGGTTTTATCCATGTAAAACAAATCATTATCCAAACCTGCATAACCCACAGATAAAGAACGCTTGATAACCAATACATGTGCGGCCTTAGAAACTTCCAAAATTGGCATGCCATAAATAGGGCTGGTTGGATCAGTTTTCGCAGAAGGGTTGGTCACATCATTCGCACCAATCACCAGCACCACATCAGTATCGGCAAACTCAGGATTAATCTCATCCATTTCATGCACAATATCATACGGCACATCGGCTTCTGCTAAAAGTACATTCATATGCCCTGGCATACGCCCTGCCACAGGATGAATGGCAAATTTCACCTGCACGCCCTGTTTCAATAATATATCCACAACTTCTTTGAGCGCATGTTGCGCACGTGCCACTGCCAAGCCATAACCAGGCACAATGACTACGCTGCGTGCATTTTGAAGTAAAAAGGCAGCATCTTCTGCCGCACCTGATTTAAAAGGTCGGTCTTCTCTGGCACCACCTGCAGCTGCAGCAGGTGCATCGCCACCAAAACCACCCAGCAAAACATTAAACAATGAACGGTTCATGGCTTTGCACATAATATACGAAAGAATAGCACCCGATGAACCTACCAAGGCACCAGCAATAATTAGCATATTATTGCCCAGCGTAAAACCAATCCCTGCTGCTGCCCAACCCGAATAGGAGTTCAACATCGATACAATCACAGGCATGTCTGCACCACCAATAGGAATAATCAGCAATACACCCAAGAGCATCGCAATAGCCAGCATAATCAAGAATGGTGTCCATGATGGCTCAATGCAAAACATCACACCCGCAGTAATCATTACAATGCCCAACAATAAATTTATCAAATGCTGACCTGCAAACGTCACAGGGCTACCTGATAGTGAGCCATGCAATTTACCAAAGGCAATCAAGGATGCGGTAAAAGTAATCGCACCAATAAATGTCCCTAAGAATAATTCAATCCGACTAGCAACATGTAAACTTCCCGTTGCATCAGCAATACCATAACCAACAGGATTAGCAAAAGCAGATACCGCAATAAATACCGCCGCCAAACCAACCAAAGCATGCATAAATGCCACTGTTTGTGGCATATGTGTCATGGGTACTTTCTTCGCCGTCACTGCACCAATCAAGCCGCCCACTGCAATAGCTGCAAAAATCCATGCGTAATTCTGCACCGATGATAATTGCAAGGTTACAACCACTGCAATAAACAGGCCGACCATGCCAAAGGTATTACCACGACGTGATGATTCAGGCGATGCCAAACCTTTGAGTGCTAAAATAATTAAGACCGATGCGACCAAATAGGCCAATGCCACCATATTTGCGGATAACATAACTTCCCCTTTACCTTATGTGTCTTACGAGCGTTTTTTAAACATGGCAAGCATGCGCTGTGTCACCATAAAACCGCCAAAAATATTCACCGATGCAAGTCCAACAGCAATCAAACCCAACACTGTTGCTAAATTCATTTCAAGAGGCCCACCCGCAATAATCGCCCCGACAATCACAATACTGGAAATCGCATTGGTGACGCTCATCAACGGCGTATGCAAAGCTGGTGTTACGTTCCAAACAACATGATAACCAATAAAAATAGCCAATATAAAGACAGAAAATGACATCACAAAGGGATCAGCTACCTGACTTGCTTGTGCAGCGTGACCTACAGCATCACTCATTAAAGTATCAGACATTGTTTACTCCTTCTCGCCCAATAATTGCGGTTTTAGAAACTCGCCATCTTTACAAATCAATGATGCTGCAATCACCTCATCATCCATATTGATGTTGAAGCTGACTGGCTCATCGTCTGACTCCCCATCTGATTCAGCAGCCAACATCGGAGAGATAAAATTGAATACATTGCGTGCAAACAGCTGGCTAGCATCGGTTGCCATCAAGGCTGGAATATTACTTATACCAACCAAGGTCACACCATCTTTAATCCATACAGCATCTTTTTCAGTAAGCGGGCAATTACCGCCTGCTTCAGCTGCCATATCCACAATTACACTACCAGCTTTCATCTTAGAAAGCGTTCCTTCGGTTACCAATACAGGCGCAGGGCGACCAGGAATCAATGCTGTGGTAATAATAATATCTGATTTAGCAGCATGCTCGGCAATCAATGCCGCTTGTTTTTCTTTGTATTCATCCGACATTTCTTTGGCATAACCACCCGCATCTTCACCGTCAGCATCATCTACGGGTACTTCAACGAACTTCGCACCCAAGCTTTCCACCTGCTCTTTGGCAGCGGCACGCACATCAAACACTTCAACCATCGCCCCCAAGCGACGTGCCGTAGCAATCGCCTGCAAACCTGCAACGCCTGCCCCCATAATTAACACTTTAGCAGGCTGAACGGTGCCAGCTGCTGTCATCAACATCGGCATAAATGATTTGTAATGCTCAAGTGCCAGAAATATCGCTTTATAACCTGCAATATTGGCTTGTGAGGAAAGTACATCCATGCTTTGCGCACGCGAAATACGAGGAATCATTTCCAAACAGAAACAACTTAAACCTGCTTTGGCATAATCATTCAATAGTGGATTGGAAAAAGGCGCAAACAAAGAAGCTACCGCCGTACCCGATGCCAATTGCGCCAACTCTTCTTTCGAAGGCGCACGCACTTTCACAACAAGATCGGCATTTTCACAAGTTTCCGCAAACGAATCAGCCAAACGCGCACCTGCATCAACAAACGCAGCATCGGTTAGATTCGCATGCTCGCCAGCACCTTTTTGAACCACAACTTCACAACCTGCAGTAATAAACTTCTTCACCGTTTCAGGTGTTGCCGCAATACGCGTTTCATAAGCCAAGGTTTCAGTTGGAACAGCAATGCGCATCAGAGATCCCCCTCACTGGATAAAAGAAAGCAGAACCTTAAACGCGCCACGGTGATTTACAAGCGTAAGGACACCTGCGTGAGTACGTTTGCCCTAACAACAGGCAACCTTAAATCAATCAATTCGGATGCTGGAACAAACACATGCGCGTAACGGGACAAATCATCATCCAATATATCATCGCCATACATCAGCAAATCCAAGTCCAGCGTACGTGGTTTCCAAGAGCCTTTCGTACGATCCCTACCATACTTATCTTCCAATGACTTCAGCCAATGAAGCAGCTCCTCTTTCTCTGGAACACCACTCAGCAAACAACAGGCATTAAGAAAATCATCACCATCCATACCAATCGCCGCAGATTGATACACTCGCGAATATCTAACAGCTGAGAAATATTGCCGCATATCCTGACTGGCATTTTGCAAATATTTCTCAGGCTCAATATTCGAGCCCATGCCAATAAGCGCCGTTGTCACGTTAATAACTCAATATATCTTTTAGATGAAGGTGCTGATTCCAAAAGACCATTTTCCAGACATTTTTATTACAATCAATTCTTGCAACCGCAGCATTATGCATCGACATCCATGGCATATTATCAGAACAACCAAAAGCTACAGAAAAGACACGATCAAATAATGCCCCATGACCCACAACCACCACAACATCCTCTTGATGTTTTTTTTGCAGCCATTTCAACCACACACTCACCCTCTCCAGAGCTTCCTTATGGCTTTCTTCGCAGAGAAACCACCAGCCCAAAATAGAATAGTCTCGTACACAATATGAATCCCCAGCCACCTTCAACGCATCGGTTCTAGGTAACCCACCCCAAACTTCCCCCTTAACTGTTGAAACAGCCCCTCCTACTTCATGCAAGCGCACATCAATACCCACTGGCACATTAAGAGCTTCACCTAAGAAACGAGATGTCTTTAAAGCCCGACGAGTGGGGCTAGAATAAATAGCATTGGGAATGAAAGGCTGATGCTTTTTATCAAATTCATCGACCATATAATGATGCTCTCTCAAAAAATCAGATGTTAATTTAGCCTGAATACATCCTTGATCTGTCAAATCGGGATCAGGCATTAAATGTTGATATTCACCACCTGTCTCATTCGCCACACTCTGCCCATGCCTGACCAAATAAAGCTTCATTTTAAAGATACTGGTCGCCCACCCAGCAATCGACCTTGAAAAGAAAAATATATCGGCTTTAAAGTACCTTTTCGAACTGGGGGCAAAAACATCAAGGAAGATAGGGGGGCATGCAAATAAGAATGTTTCATAATGGTTTCAACACGCTCCACCCATCCATCACAATCACTCCATGTAATATCAACATCTAGTGTACGGTTACGTAGCGAACATTTGGGATGCATCCGGTCACGCCCACTTTCCACCTCCCACATACATAAGCACGTCTTCAAATCAATTATATCCATTCTCGACTCAACCATCACCGCACCATTCCAGAAGCTATGCCCCGACTTCATACCACTTGGCTGCGAATGATAAAAACGCCCAACTCTCACATAATCAAACTCACACTGCATCCTCGATAGCACCCAACGAACATTCACTTTGGGGTGCAAGTTACTGCCCACGGCTAACAAATATTTCATCGCAACAACTTTCTAACATAAGCACCAACAAAAACAGTTACAAAAATAATACCTAACACACTCTCGGTTAATACAAGCCAACTCAAAGAACCGCCAGCAACAACCTTAGGAACCATTTCACCAAAAAATGCCATAAACATTGATTGTGTGCTTAATTGAAAGGCATCCGAAATGTCTAATGATGGAAAATTCAAGTGGTAAATAACTGCATACGCAACCAGAACAAGCAGAACAGAAATAAGGATGTTTTGTAAGCGTACCCCCCAGCCGAACATATAGTTAAATACCATCATACCTGCATCTTGATACCAATGCCCTAACTTACGCATATTATAAAAAGCTTCATCCTCAAGCTTAAGTTGCCCTTCTTGAGACAGTAAGTTTTTGAGTAACACATACTCTTGCACCAACTCAATATTACAGCCTTGCTGCAACCCTTGCTTCTGATGCTCTCTCCACAACATATTAAACGGTGGGTTCTTCCACTTTGAAACCGACTCTCCCAAGTTCAAACCATACAAGGCCGAAAAGTCATCCATTACAAAACGGTTTGCACTCAACCTCGCCAGCTTCAAACCGCCCATATTGCCATTTTTCTCGTCAAAGCTTACTTGATGTAAACGCACCACACGTTCAACCGTAGCATCATCTAAGTTCAAAGCTCCCCTTATATTCACTTCTTTTATGCTCAAATGCCCTTCAATGTAACTACCCTGAAAGTCCACCGACTCAAGCTTCGCATGCCTACCATGCCCTTCGACGCTTACACTTCCCAAGATCTTGCTATGCACACAAGAAAGAAGCACCTCACCGGACACATCAATCAGTTGTAGTGAGCCCACTTCACTATACTCAATATCAATACACTCTTGATGTGCCAAGCCTTGCACATCCAAGCCCGCTGATAACACACTGCGATTGATATTTTGGCTTTTATAAAACTCCTTACCCACATACAAGTTTTGAAAACAAGCCCGCCCTTTGGCATCATTGTCTCGACATGTCTGCGTGATGACACGGTTGTCTTGCACTCGCATCACCTGTATTGCCCCTTCAAATTCACCACCAAGCACTACATCATTTTGAATCCACATTTCATTTAGCCAGACCATGTCACGAGGGCCCTTTACACCAAAATCAAGGTACAAAGCCTTGGCTTGAAGCCCTCGAAAACTTGCCCCACCTGCGCCCGAAAAGTCACAGCCTTCCATATGCACAGAACCTGTCACCCTCGCACCTTTTAATGTGAACGATTGATGAAAAGTACAACCTAGAAACACTAAATCGCCCTTCACATTCCAGCTTGAGAAATTGGCATGCTCCAACCACTCACATTGATAAAAAATAACATCGCCCTGCTTGGGTGGTTGCCAACCCTTTGGCGAGCAGACCTGCATCACTTCAGGAGCATCAAAGCCTCCTTCCTCACACCCCAACCGTCGAACAAAACCACCATCCTCACCACTCGCAGCAAAACTCCGATGGAAATGCTCGCCTAAAGTTTTGTCCAAAACATATTCAACCCGCTCACCCAGTTCCAACCCTTGCCAGCCTTGTTGCGGTTCAATATCCCGAAAGTGTACAAATACAATATGTGTCCCAGCCTCATCATCATCACCATAAATCAATCCGCAACCCGCTTCTGGCAAAAAACCGATACATGTGCCCCGCCTTAACACTGAAAAATCTCGCCTTGTTTCACCCAACCAGCAAATCCTTTTAATTTATCCTGATGAGATGCAATTGCATCATCATAATGTATCAAACGTATGCGTTTCAAAAGCTCCATCGAATAAGCATCGCGCATTTCTTGTACTGTCGCATGAGCAGGGTGAAACTCCCCTGCAACATAGGAGTCATGAAAAATATAAACATCATTCTCTACCAAGCGTTCAAAGTGTGGAATTACATTGCTATCGGACGTAAATGTAAACCGATGCGGCAAACGCATACCAAATGATGGTTTTCCTTGGGTATGCGGTGTGGGAAAAAGCTGAAAGTCTAAACCTTGCCAATGAAAGCTATCCTCCACCAGAATTACATCAAAAAAGTCCTGCATAATGTTCAGCCCATCGGATGAATAGCCCATACTGCCTTTCAGTGTTTCATCCCAAAGCAATGGAAATACACTTTTAGGCACAAATAATTTGATCCGATACCCATTATGCACATAACGACTTTCAAAACCAAAACGCTCCAAACCAAACACATGATCCCCATGCACATGCGTGATAAAAATCGCATCAATATCAGTAATACCTATTCCCAAGTCATGCAGTGCCCGCTTAGCAGTCCAGCCACAATCCACTAGCAAACTCTTTTCTTCATGCTCAATTAACAAGTTGGTATTGTAATAATCAAAACTCTCCGAATCACCAGTGCCAATAAACCTAAGCTCTACACTCATTTGTTTATTCTCCGTTCAATCACAATAGCCGCGCTATCCATGCCTAAGTTTTTTAATGGCTTGGTAATTTTAATACGCAACCACGGCACAAAAAACTCCTGCAGTATCAAGTTTGCACAGTTCTCAATCAAAGCTTCCACAAGCGCGAACTCAGAGCCTTCCACATACTCAATCAAGCGTTGAGACACAGCAAAATAATCCAACGTATCAGCAATATCATCACTTTGCCCTGCCTTAGAAACATCCCATGCCATTTCAATATCCAAACGGACTGTTTGACGAATTTCTCTCTCCCAGTCATAAATGCCAATAACTGTGCGAATTTCCAAACCTTCAATCAATACCAAATCATGTTTCATATCTCAACAC
>JALUXZ010000233.1 GCA_027018935.1 Mariprofundaceae bacterium | reverse complement strand
AAAGCCTGAGACAATGATTTTTTATCATGGGGTTTGAAATAGCATGTAGCATCACCACCGACAGCCAGCGTGGTGTGATTCGCCATAGACTCATTCAGGCTAAGCTCGCCCAGTGTTTGCAATGATTGTTGCCAAGCCATTAGCTTTTTTCTCCATCGTCATTCTTGCTAAGGCTGTCTCGCAAACGTACTGCCAATGAGCCGACAGAGCCTGCTCCCATAAGTAATACAATATGATCTTTATCAAGTGCATCTTTGGCATTGATAAAAGCAGCATCCAAATCATCTAGCAATGAAACCTGACGATGACCACGACGCAGTAAACCTTGCTGCAAGCTTTCTGATGTTGCACCTTCAATAGGCTCTTCACTGGCAGCATATACAGGCAGTAACATAAGCTCATTGGCTAATTCAAAGCAGCCTAAGAAATCTTCCATTAAATCACGGGTACGGGTGTAGCGATGGGGCTGGAAAATAGCCGTAATATGACGCTCTGGCCAACATGTGCGGGCTGCCTTCAAGGTTGCCAATATCTCTTTTGGGTGATGCGCATAATCATCCACCAATACGCTGTTATGAGTTGGAAAACATTGAAAACGGCGTTGGATGCCAGCAAAGCTTTTAAAGCCTTGCTGAATAGTTGCCCAATCAATATCCAAATCAAGCAATACAGCAATCGCAGCCAAGGCATTTTCAGCATTGTGCTGACCAGGCATGGGCAAATAAAGCTCTTGCATTTGCATCTCTTGATGCCCTGCATCGTGTAGTCCGATACTCAATGTTTGCCCATAACCATTGCTCACAGAGTGAATGAGGTGAATATCTGCTTGTGGGCTAGAGCCATACGTCGTGATGGGTTTGTGCACATGCTCCCGCAAACTTGCAACATGGGGATGCTCTTGATGCAACACCACACGCCCATAAAACGGTGTTTGATTCACAAATTGTACAAATGCAGACATCAATGTTTCAAAATCCCCATAATGATCAAGGTGTTCGGGATCAATATTGCTAACCACTGTAATGGTAGGAGATAAATGCAAGAATGAGCCATCACTTTCATCGGCTTCAGCCACCAGCCAAGGGCTACTGCCAAGACGTGTATTGCTACCTGATGCTATCAAACGACCACCAATCACATAGGTAGGATCAAGACCAGCCACTTCCATGGCATGGGCAATCATGGAAGTAATCGTTGTTTTGCCATGGCTACCTGCAATCGCGATGCCTTGTTTCATGCGCATAAGTTCAGCGAGCATTTCAGCACGTGGAATCACTGGTATTTTGCGCTCACGTGCAGCGGTAAGTTCAGGGTTGGATTCATTGACAGCCGATGTCACCACCACCACTTCTGCATCACCGATATGTTCGGCGGCATGTCCAATGGCAACGGGGATGCCTAAATCACGCAAGCGTTGAACATTTGGACTATCCGCCGCATCGCTACCTTGCACGTTAAAACCTTGGTTGTGCAATAACTCGGCAATACCACTCATGCCAATGCCACCAATGCCTGTGAAATGAATTAACTTAACGCGGGATTTCATAAGCTTGCCTCCAGCCATGCTGCTAATACATTCAGCTGGCGTTGTTTGGCATCTTGCACGCGTGCTTGGCAGCATGCTTGGTGCATATTTTGCAGCGTGGCTGTGTCAAAAAGTGTGTTGGCAAGCAATATTGCCAGTGAATCTGCATTTTGATCCGCTTGCTCTGCCAATAAAGCTGCGCCTTGATCACTTAAACTACGGGCATTGAATCTTTGATGTTGATCTGCGGCATGCGGTAGGGGTATGAAAATACAAGGTAAACCCACCATGCTGGTTTCAGCCACAGTCATGGCACCCGCACGTGCAATCATCAAATCACCACGGCTATAAAAATCAGGCATATCGGAGCAAAAAGTCATGACTTCGGCGCTTATGCCTGCTTGCTCATATATTGTGGTAATATCAATACGTTGTTTTTCATCGCCACCGCAGACATGAACGACGGTGAAATCTTTGCCTTGTTGATGTAGTTTGATACATGCTTGAGGCACTGTTTGGTTAAGGAAACGCGCTCCTTGTGAACCACCCAATACCAATAGGCATGGCGGGATGTGTTGTTGCCACTGAATATTTGCAATCTCAGAGCGTACAATATTGCCTGTGTGCACAGTTTTCTTGGACTTCAAGTGGCTTTGAGCCTCTGCGAAACCCAGCATGATGCGTTTTGAAAAACGTGCCAAAGTACGATTAACAAGACCAGGCACAGCATTTTGCTCATAAAGCACAACGGGAACACGGCTAATTAAAGCGGCAATCACACCCGTTGCACTGGCATAACCACCCACACCGACAAGTAAGGTCGGACGTTGTTTTTTCCAATGTTGGCAAATGCTATAAACAGCATGCGGCATTTCCCATAACAATACGCGAAGTTTGTGCATGAATCCTACACCTTGCACCGCATGCATTGTTAACAGCAATACATCTTCACCGCGTTCAGGCAATAATTTGGCTTCAAGTCCGCGTTCTGCGCCAATAAAGCTGACATGCAGTTGGTCCCACTGCTCACGGGCAGCATCAGCCAATGCCAAAGCAGGCATCACATGCCCACCTGTGCCGCCACCAGCGATGCAGAGTTGAGGAGTAATGTCAGTCATATTGTTGCCTCAGCACTTTTCTTATGACGCATCGTATTGTTTTTCTCGACAGGAAGGTGCCTATAAATGCCCAGTAAGAGACCCATTAAAATACAATTTCCAAACAGCGCGCTGCCACCATAGGAGAAGAATGGAATCGGCATGCCCTTGGTTGGAATCATACCCATCACTGCAGCAAGGTTGATAAAGAAGCTTATGCCAATAAGCAGGGTGCAGCCTGTGGCTAATAAACGCTCAAAGGTTTGCTCGCAGCGCATCGCCAATTGCAAGCCGCGCATAATTAAGATGCCGAAAATAATAATCAGTCCAGCCGTGCCAATCAGTCCAAGCTCTTCACCCATGACAGCTGCGATAAAATCGGTAAAGGCTTCAGGCAAGTAAAAAAGCTTTTGTACACCTTGCCCCAAGCCTGCGCCTGTCAGTCCACCAGAGCCGAAAGCAATCATGGATTGTATCAATTGATAGCCACTGCCAAATTGATCTGCCCATGGGTCGGTAAAGCTTAGTAGGCGTTCGACACGATAAGGCTCTGCAACCATGGCGATGATGGCAATCGGTGTTAAAATCGCGGCAATGCCTGCTAGATGGCGAAAAGGTACACCGCCAACAAACCATAGTGTGAAACATACACTGGCAAGTAGCACCGAATTACCAAAATCAGGCTGTAACATCAGCAATACCAGTGCGATGCAAAGTATAAAAAGCATCGGTGCGAGACCACTGGATAGTTGCTGTAGGCGATCGGGAAATGTACCCATATAATATGCCATGTATAAAATAATGGTGGGTTTGAGCAATTCAACGGGTTGCAAACTCATGCCGAAAAATGAAAACCAGCGGGTTGCACCATGCAGACTTTGACCTGTAAGCAGAACCGTGAGCATCACTAGCAGCGCAATGACAAGCAATGGCAAACATGCCGCTTTCCACCATGACGGATGCACACGAGAAACCCCCCACATGAGTAAAAGCCCAAGCGGGATATAAATGAGCCAATGGCGAATGATTCGAAAAGCATCGTCATAACGGGCTTCTGCAACACTCAAGCTGGCACTACCAACCATAAGTATGCTCAACGTTAGCAATGCTACGACGCAGCCAAGTAGAATTGAATCACCAGCGGGGCGCATTAGCTTTGCTTCTCCAAATGTTGAATGGCTTTGGCAAAAGCACGACCGCGCTCTACATAATTGGCAAACTGATCTTGGCTCGCTGCCGCTGGTGATAATAAAATAGGCAAGCTGCTTGCATGGCTGGCTGCCATCACCACAGCCCTCTCGATTGTGCCGCCGACTGTGTAGCTGATGCCTGCCTTTTGCAATAATTCAATATATGGGCGCTTTTCCTTGCCAATAATAATGGCATGGGAGACGTGCTGGCTAATGGTGTTTGATAAAGGCGTTAAATCGAGACCTTTACGCAAACCACCACAAATCCAAATGCTTTGTTCAAATGAATTGAGCGCAGCTTGGGCTGCTGCAGGATTGGTTGCCTTGGAATCATCAAACCAATCGTGCCCAGCTACATGGCCAACCAAACGCAAGCGATGTGGCAGACCTCTAAATGATGAGATTGCCTCACGAATTACTTTGTTGGAGACACCGAAATCAGCCGCAGCTTGTGCTGCAACGGCTAGGTTGATGTGCTGATGCAAACCGCGTGTGGGGATGCGTTGGCAATTGATGCTTTGGCGATGTCCATCTTGGTGCCAAAATAAGCTGTGCTGCTTATCCGTGCTTACAATGCCAGCAGCCAAGGTTTCAATGGCAGGATCATCTTCGGAAAGTTGACCAAAACGATGCACTTGAACACCACGTTTGCATAAATCTTCGCTTAATGCATCCCAGCGCTCAGCGACTGGCAGCATAGCAGTATCACCCGCAGCTTGATGGCTGAAAAGGCGTAGTTTTGCTGCTAAATAGGCTTCTTCATTGGCATGCATATCAGCATGGTCAGGTTGAATATTCAGTAATACTGCCCAATGTGGATGAATATGATTACAACGTTCTAACTGAAAGCTGGAAAGCTCTAAGGCGATACGGCTAGGCAACTTATCTTGAGCAATAAGATCGAGCATGGGCGTACCAATATTGCCACCAGTATCGCAGCCACCAGGTAGTGTTTCTAATAATGTTTGTATAATTTGTGTGGTGGTTGTTTTGCCATTGGTGCCTGTAATGGCAATCAATGGTGTATTGCAATATTCCAAAAATAGCCCTAAATCACCTTGCATGGGAACACCCGCATGACGCGCTTCTTGCAAAGCAGGTTTTTCCCAATGAATACCTGGACTAACCCAGATAAAATCAAATGTTTGTAATACGTTACTTTCTAACGCACCACAGTGTAATGGGATATGTAAAGTATCTGGAAGTGTGCTTGTATTTTCATCAAAGGCTTCGCATAAGATGCCTTTCTGTAATAGGAAATGGGCGATGGATATGCCTGTTTTTCCCATGCCGATGATGGCGTGTTTTTGTAGTTTTCTTGTAGTCATGATTAACGAATCTTCAAGGTGGCAAGTGCCACCAATGCCAATAGAAATGAGATAATCCAGAAACGTACGATCACCTTAGGCTCTGGCCAGCCTTTTAGTTCATAATGATGATGAATTGGAGCCATACGAAAGACACGTTTTCCTGTTAACTTAAAGCTAGCCACTTGCACGATGACAGACACTGCTTCCAGTACAAATAATCCACCCGCAATCGCCAAGAGGAATTGCTGATGTACGGCACAAGCCACAAAACCCAAAGCCCCGCCCAATGCCAAAGAGCCAACATCGCCCATAAAGACCTGTGCAGGATAGGTGTTAAACCATAAGAATCCCAAGCAAGCTCCCATGATCGCACCGCAGAAAATAGTTAACTCGCCTGCGCCAGGAACATAAGGGATTAATAAATAGCTAGAGAACTGCGCATGACCAGCAAGGTATACGATGACTGCCAAAGCCATGGCTGTCATAAAGGTTGGCGTAACTGCCAAGCCATCCAAGCCATCGGTTAAATTCACAGCATTGGATGTGCCAATGAGTACAAAAATAACGAATAAAACATACCAGTAACCCATATTCCACTGCACAGCGAAGAAAGGAATATCAACAATAGGAGCGGTACTTTGCATCAGTCCAATGGCAGCAATGCCAGCGAATAAAAGCTGTAATAGTAATTTCCAACGACCAGCCAGACCTTTGCTGTTTTGTTTGCTTAGTTTAAGGTAATCATCCACGCCGCCAATAAGCCCAAAGCCCAAGGTGACCAACAGTGCCAGCCAGATGAAATGATTGTTTAAATCAGCCCATAACAATGTGGAAATGCTTAAACTAAACAGAATAAGTAAACCGCCCATGGTTGGCGTACCTTGCTTGGATAAATGGCTTTGTGGACCATCCTCACGGATAGGCTGCCCCTTGCCCTGTAAATCTTTCATCCAACGGATAAAGGCTGGGCCTACAAGCCAGCAAATGATCAATGAGGTTACCAACGCACCCACGGTACGAACCGTGATATACTGAAATAGATTCAGGAATGAATAGTCCTCAATTAATGGGACGAGAAGGTTATATAACATGTCTATTTCCTTGCTCGCTAAGCAGGCTAACAACTTTACAAAGCTGCATACCATGCGATGCTTTTACGAGTATGGTATCTTGGGCTGTAAACATAGATGGATGCTCATTTAACCACGCCAGCAAAGCATTCGTATTTGCAAACCATTGGGATGTTGGATGCTGCTTATGCAAGCCTTGCATGTGCGAACCAATGAGTATCAGCATATCGACGCGTGATACATCGAGCTGTTTGTGGGCAGACTCTGCGTCAATGCCCAATTCAGCCATATCACCGATAATGGCAATGCGACGTTTTGGCATGGCCGCCAAGGTGTGAAGCGCGGCTTGCATGGAAATAGGATTAGCATTGTAGCTATCATCCAAAATTACAGAGCCATGGATGCCAGAAAGACTTTGTAAGCGACCCTTTACAGGCTGCCAAGATGCCAAGATGTCGGACAACTCTGCAAGATTGATATGACGTTGATGTTGAAGTAAATATTGTATGGCAACTGAGGCAACAAAAGCCATATTCGAGCCCCAGTGTGGTGCAGGAAGTGGCAGTGATAAGCATGCAGTTTCATCTTGATGGCGCAACGTCAACGTCTTGCCTTGTAGCTCCCAGCCTACAAAAGTTTCGATACAATCATGTTCAATAGCCTCTGGTAATTGCTTGCGAACTCCTTCACCCAAAGCGCACCAGCCTTGTGGCTGCAAATGTTTTAATAGTAGTGACTTTTCATAAGCAACACCATGCAAGCCTCCCAAGCCTTCAGCATGGGCGCTGGTAATGCCTGTTAATATGGCAATATCTGGCTGTACAATTTCAGAAAGCCGTTGCATCTCACCGATTTCGCTGATGCCACATTCAATCAATGCAATTTCGCTATCTTTGGCAATACCCAGAAGTGTCATGGGTACACCAATAAGGTTATTTAAGTTGGCATGGGTGGCTGTTGTCTTTATGCCCAAAGCCTTGAATGTATGTGCCAACATCGAGCGAATCGTGGTCTTGCCGTAGGAGCCTGTGATGGCAATGACCGTTGTGTTGCTTAATTTTTTTCTCCACGCATGGGCAATATCACCTAGGGCATGCAAGGTGTCAGCGACTTCTAATTGGGGTGTTTCTAAATCGCGCCAAGCTTGGATGCCTTGCTGATCACCAATCAGAGCACAAGCTTTATCGCTTACTTGCGGGGCAAATGCATGACCATCAAAATGCGGGCCGCGCAAGGCAAGAAAAGCATCACCTTGCTTAAAATAGCGGGAATCGGTTTGAATGGACTCGATTTGCAGGCACTCGATTTGATCTGGCATCTGATGAAGCCATTGACCGCCTGTGGCGTGCTGAATGTCTAAGCCGCTTAAATACATGAGACTTGCTCCGTATCTTTTTGGTGCAGTAAATGCTGGGCGCATGCCATATCGCTCCACGGCAAGCGCTCACCTTGAACATCCATGTACTCCTCATGCCCCTTGCCTGCGATGATTAAAGTGTCATCGCTGTTCATGTGACTGATAGCATCAGCAATAGCCTGCTCGCGATTAAGCTCTAGATGAACTTCCGACGGATAAGGATGGGCAATACCTTCTTCTATTTCTGATGCAATCATTTCTGGACGTTCGTGACGTGGGTTATCAGAGGTAATCCATATCACATCTGCAAATTCAGAGGCGATACGCCCCATGGCAGGGCGTTTTTCTCTATCGCGCTCGCCACCACAACCAAACACCAAGAACAAGCGCCCATGTGTGAGAGGGCGAATGCTTTCCAAACAGGCTTGCAATGCTTCAGCCGTGTGCGCGTAATCAATAAATACCTGCAAGACTCCAGCATTCACTGGTTGCATACGCCCAGAAGGAGCCGTAACACCACATAATAAACCAGCGATTTCTTGCAGGTCGAGTTTGTAATGGCTATGCAATAGCTGTGCGACAGCAGCGATATTTTCAGCATGAAAACGACCGACAGGAATGTCATCAATGACGATTTCTTTGCCTTGATACGCCAAACGCAACAAGCCAGGAAGCTCTTGCTCCCACATTAGCATATCTACTTTTTTGTTGTGTTGGTATAAACCATGCGCATAGGCATGCAGCTTAAAGTCAGCTGGGGAAAGTTGTTTGGAAATATTTTTTTGATCAGCATTATAAACAACTGTTCCGCCATGCTTGCCTGTATGGTAAATAAAATGACTTTTTAATGATGCATAAGCCTCGAAACCACCATGGTCTTGCAAATGGTCATGTCCTAGTGTTGTCCACACAGCTGCATCAAAGTGCAGGCCAGCAATGCGCTGTTGCTCTATACCATGTGATGAAACTTCCATAACCAATGCTGGTATACCCTGTTTGTTAGCAGCAGATAGTAGATGATGTAAGCTTAATATGGATGGGGTGGTATTACCCAAATCACGAATATGTTTATGGTCTTCTACCCAACCCAATGTGCCTGAAGACCATGCGGAGCCATATTTCTTTGCCAAAACTTCACGTAGAATCCATGTGACACTGGTTTTTCCATCGGTGCCTGTAATGCCAATACATTGGGTTTTACTTTGCTCTGTCTGAAAGTAACGACGCAGAAAAGTTCCAGCCTCATCCATATTGGACAAGTACAAGCATGGAATACTGCTATTCATATAATCGTTACCGATATAAATAATACTGCTAGCACCTGCGGCAATAGCATATTGGATATACTTTTGACTTTGTTCTGCGGTGCGTGGCATGCATAAAAAAGTATCGCCTTTTTTAATCGCACGAGAATCATCACAGATATTTTGGATGCTGGAGTTAGCACCTGCAAAATCATAACCCAGCGAGGTGAAGCTTTGTGGGCGAGGTTGGCTCATTGTCTTGAGATATTGCATGGCATTATTCATTGAGCCACACCTCAATATCAGAGCCTGCGGATAAGGCGGTAAGCGGGTGCGGTGATTGGCGGGTGACCCATCCCGAACCATGGCTATGTAAAGCATAACCTTGTTGTTCTGCCTGTTGGAATGCCTGCCTTAAAGATAGCCCTATCAAGTGAGGCGTAATACCTGATACGGATATATTGTTGGGGGTGGCAGAGGCTTGTTGAACTTGCCAGTCTGTTGAATCTTGATTTTTTGGAAGTGAACCGAGATATGGCAGTGTTGTGGCAGCAATTTCGCGAAAAACAGGCGCGGCGACCACACCGCCATAAATGGATTTTTGTGGCTCATCAATGACGACCACAATAACAACTTCAGGGTTTTCAGCAGGTGCAAAGCCAGCAAACACGGCAGTGAATTTATCCTTGGAATACGAGCCTTGTTTTGTTGCTTTTTGTGCCGTACCTGTTTTTCCTGCTATATCATACCCAGCAGGAACGGCGCGTTGCCCTGTGCCATTGATGCCAGTTGCAGCGATTAGCATTTGTGTGACCGCTTGACTTGTTTTCTTTGAAAATACCTGTGTGCCCTGATTCTCTTTGCCAGATAATACGAGGCGAGGCGTGAGTTTGATGCCATGGTTTGCAAAAACGCTAAATGCCGCTGCGAGTTGCAACGGCGTAGTGGCGATACCTTGTCCAAAGGCTATATTAGCGGTTTCCACCACCCCCCATTTTCTTGGTGGGCTAAGGATGCCCGGCGATTCGCCACCCAAACCTATACCTGTCCGCTGCCCAAAGCCTAAGGATGATAAATGCCCCCCCAGTTGTGTAGCACCTATATCTAGGGCTATTTTAGCAGCACCAATATTACTCGATCTTGCAATAACACCGGTTAAATCAAGCCAGCCTTCGGAATGATCATCATGAATGGTATAATCAGCGACTTGAAAATCGCCATTCTCACAAAAAACAAGGCTGTTTACCTGCCATTTTTTTGAATCAATGGCTGTAGCGATGGTAAATGGCTTCATGGTTGAACCAGGTTCGAAAACATCTGTGATTGCGCGGTTTCGCCATTGCCCAGGCTTGTATTTGGTAAAATTATTGGGGTTAAATCCAGGCCAGCTTGCCATGGCTAAGATGTCACCATTTTTTGGGTTCATCACAACCACAGAGCCGCCTTTGGCATGCTGTTTGTGAACAGCCTCTGTCAATGCTGCATAAGCGATGCTTTGTATATTACTATCAAGGGTTAATGTTAATGTGCTGCCCATGTGCGGTTTTTTTAGCCATACACCACCGGGTAAGGAGTGACCGTGAGCATCGCGTTGCACAAGACGCGTGCCCGCCTGACCTTGCAGGTGTTGATCCATGCTTCGCTCAATGCCTTCCAAACCATGCCCATCAATACCTACAAAACCCAAAATATGCCCAGTCTCAGGGCCTAATGGATGATAACGTCGCCATTCATTTTCTTGGCGCACACCAGGAATATTTAAGGCTTTTACGCGTGCGGCAATGGCAGGGGATGTTTGACGTGCTAGCCATGTAAAACCTTTGCGATGCTTGATTTTTCGTTGCAGTTTGGATAATGGTATGGCAAGGGCTTTTGCCAATGCTTGCAAATCTTTTCCAGGGATTTCTGCCGCTAAAGCACCAATGGATGGTACTTCAATACTTTTGGAGAGAATGCGACCTTGGCGATCAACAATCGTTCCACGAGGCGCAGCCACATGATATTGGTGAAAATGCTGATGAGAGGCGCGGGCTTTTAATTCATCACCTTGCAGCACATGCAAATCAACCGCGCGGATAAGCAACATCGCCAAGCCAAGCGCCATCAAACCAATCACCACCTCCATGCGTCGGCGTGTATGAATATCATGTTGTTGATGTAGCTTACTCATGGTTGCAAGACCTGCATGGGGCGAGGTGCTTGCATGCCAAGCTCACGATGCGCTAGTTGGCGCAGACGATTTGGGCGTGATAAGCTGGCATATTCCAGACCAAGAGCTTGGATTTTATCTTGCTGCTTGGTTATTTCTTGCTGCAGTAAAGATGCGCGTTGAGATGTTTCAAGGCGCAGGTGTGATAGCCAGACTTGCGATGCAGCCAGTACACTCATGGATAGAAAAAGAGGGATGTAAAGCAAGCGCGTATTCATAACGCGGGCTCAGGAAGTCGTTCGGCAACGCGTAGCATGGCGGAACGACTGCGCGGATTTTCTTCCAACTCAGCTTCACTGGCGCGGATAGGTTTTTTTTGTACCCAGCGCATAGATGGAGTCTTGCCACAAATACACATGGGAAATTCTCTTGGGCAAGCGCATGGATTTACTTCTGCCTCAATCAAATCACGAATGCGTCGATCTTCACCAGAGTGAAATGAAATAACAGCAAGGCGACCCAATGGTGCAAGGCAATGCATAGCAGCTTTAATCGCCGTATCAATTTGACCATATTCATCATTCACCCATATGCGTAAGGCTTGAAAGGTGCGTGTCGCAGGATGGGTGGAACCATGGCGTGTTTTGGGAGGTACGGCATGAAAGCAAATGTTTTCCAACTCATGAGTTGTGTTTAACGCATTATTTTGTACTGCTTTTAGGATGGCGCGTGCAATACGCGCAGCAAAACGCTCGTCGCCAAATGAGCGAATAATGCCTGTAAGCTCTTTTTCTGAAACTTTTTTTAATCGTTCAGAAACTGGATATTCTGCCTCTGGATTCATGCGCATATCAAGTGGACCATTATGCTTGAATGAAAAACCGCGTTCTGCTTGATCAAGTTGCGGCGAAGACACGCCCAAATCAAATCCGATACCACAAATATCAGACTCTCCAGACTCGGATATAGCATGCTCTAAACCTGCAAAATCACTATGGATGATACGAAAACGCGCATCTTCGGCAGCTAAAACATTGGCGGTTTCGATAGCTTGTGGATCACGGTCTAATGCCAGTAAATGGGCCTTCTCTGAAAGGCGTTCTAACAGCATGCGAGCATGACCACCCCGTCCAAATGTAGCATCAACATAGTGACCATCAGGGTCAGTAAGCAGCGCATCGATGAAAGAGGAGGCAAGAACGGGGGTATGTTCTCGGGCTTGCATGTTAGATTCCCAACTGCTCAAGCGTATCGGGGTCTATGGCATCATTCTCTATTTCAAGCTGCCATAGCTGGGCATCCCATATCTCAACAGTATTTGACGAGCCTGCAAATTGCACCGATTTAGACAGGCTTGCATGTTCACGCAAGGATTGCGGTAGTAGGACGCGCCCTTGTTTATCAACCGTGCATTCAATTGCCGAGCTAACAACACGGCGTTGAATGCGGCGCAATGTGGGATTGGACGATGGAATGAGGTTTAATTTATCTAGGAAAGCCTGCCATTCCATCATCGGGTATACACGCAAGCATGCATCACGAATATCTCGGGTAATGACCATGCGATCATCATCGTAATCTTTGCGCAATGCATCACGAAAGGCAGCAGGCACATTCACCCGACCTTTGTTATCCATTGTATTTGCGTAATTACCGATAAACATGCTTGTCGTTATTCTCCCGTGTGTTATTACCCACACTTACCCACTTGCCGACAATATCGACCATATTTTTATGGATGTCAATGATATTGCATAATAATTAATCATATATTTCATAGTGTTATGGTAAATCGTTGTATTTATAGGGGGTTTGCGTGACTTGTGAATCAAGTTCTTTTGAAGTGTTTTATAAGTTATTGTTATATATGGAATAAATGAAATTTTTCTTATTTAAGAACAAAGGGTTCTGGGCGTGTGGGTTAAAGTGGGTTATTTTTTTATGAAATTACGATTGTTGTTTGTTTTGTGAGTTTTGTAGCTGTTTTTCTGCGCGTTTTAAATCTTCTGGTGTATCAACGCCCAAGCAGTGGAAGTTGCCAATACTGACAGCAATGCTGTGCCCATGATGCAAGACACGTAACTGCTCTAGCTGCTCTGAGTCGCCGCTTTCACATTCTCCTAGATTCTTATAATTAAGGAGGAAATCTTTGGTGTAGGCATATAGCCCAACGTGTTGTAATGCTGTGGATGATGCTGGGTTGCGAGGAAAAGGAATGGCAGCACGGCTAAAATACATGGCATGATTTTTGGCATTGCAAACAACTTTGACAACATTGGGGTCATGCAGGTCTTCATCGCGCAACAATGGATGAGCAAGGGTTGCCATTGCAAGCTTTGCTTCTGTTATAAAGGGTTGAATGACGGCTTGAATAGCAAGTGGGTCAATCAAAGGCTCATCGCCCTGAACATTGACCACAATATCGCAATTCATATCTTGTACAGCTTCAGCCAAGCGCTCACTACCACTGTTGTGTTCGCTATGGCTCATAAAAACATCACAATCAGCAGCACGCGCAACTGCTGCAATACGCTCATCATCGGTGGCTACAAATACATGACCAATATTGGCTTGCTTGGCTCGCTCAATGACATGTACAATCATTGGCTTGCCTGCTAAATCTGCAAGTGGCTTGCCAGGAAAACGTGTAGAGGCAAAGCGTGCAGGAATACCAACGGCAATGTTCACCTTATTGCTCGGTGCTTTTGGCATATTTAATAAGCCTTAATTTCTTGCCAATTGGCAGTGGCAGTGCCCACCTTGCCAACCACAACACCCGCAGCTTTATTTGCCGTTTGTGCAGCCAGAAGCGGAGAGTCACCATTGCATAAACACGTGGTAAATACCGCAATGACGGTATCACCAGCCCCTGTGACATCAAAAACATCACGGGCAGCTGTTGGGATATGATGGCAAATATCACCATCAAATAAAGTCATGCCTCGTTCAGAGCGTGTGATGAGTGTGTATTTCAAGTTTAGCATCTGATGAAGTTTGCGAGCAATGGCTTCGACATGTGTATCTTCGTTGATGTTATCCATGCTGGCCATGTCGGCGGCTTCGTGCAGATTGGGTGTGATAAAAGTTGCACCACGGTAAGCACTTGTGTGGTCGGGTTTTGGGTCAACAGCAATAATTTTACCAGCCAGTGATGGAATCAATAGCTCTAAAAATTCAGGGGTTAGTACGCCTTTTGCATAATCGGATAAAATAATGGCTTTGGTGTTGGCAAGTTGGCTTTTTAAATGTTCGAGCAAGCTTGCATGCATATCTTTTTGCAAGGGTGTTGACCATTCTTTATCAAAGCGTACAACTTGTTGATGGCGGGCAATTACACGGGTTTTAATGGCAGTAGGGCGACCATTCTTTTTGGTGAGTACACCTGCGTGGGCGGCATCAAGTTCAGCCAAACGTTTGTGAACCCAAGTGCCAGGCTCATCATCTCCCACGACACCAAACATCGCCGATGCTTGTTCTAATGCATGCAGGTTGCGAATAACATTGGCAGAGCCGCCTAATCGACGCTCGACTTTTTCAACATGAACCACCGGCACAGGTGCTTCGGGTGAAATGCGAGATACATCGCCAAGGACAAATTCATCAACAATGATGTCACCAATCACCAAGATCATGATTTAAAACGCCCTTCCAATTCTTTTACGAAGCTATTTGCCTGCATATATTCCTTGGCATAGGAGCTAAGTTTGATGGCACGACGTAATAAATAATCGGCACGAACATTATATGTCAGCCAGTTGTAGCGGAAAATGGAATCATGGCTACGTTTGGCTGCATTTTTATCGAAGTTTATAGCCTCTGGTATAGCGACCTTCTTGAAAAGAATTTGAATATCAGGGTTGTCATTATCGGTGAATGTTTGCACGACTTCAAAGCCCGCGGCTTTTGCTATATTTATCAGCGTATCATGGGTGAAATTATAGGTATGGGCAAAGTGAAATAAACGACCAAAGGTTGCAAATGGCGCACCAACATTGGGGCACTCGATATACAGCAAAGCATCGTCTTTAAGCAGGCCACGCATGTGTGTTAAGGCGCGTTTGGGGGAAACAAAATGCTCAATAACATGGATTAACAACACAACATCTCGTGAGTGGTCTGCTTCAAGATCGTATAAATTGATATTTTCTACATTGGCATGCAAGACATCGCGGGTATAGCTATTGAAATCAGTATTTGGCTCAATGCCCGATGCTTGAAAATCTGCGGCTTCAAATGATTTAACCGTGCAGCCAATACCAGCGCCTACTTCAAATACCTTGGAATTTTCAGGAATGAACGACTTTATTTGTGTAAGAATACGTTGCCCATTGTTCCATGCACGCATAATTCGACGTGGTGATGGTTTGCTTTCACCATGATAATCACGGCGATAATCTTTGGCATAATACTTCGAGATTTCATCTTCATTGGGCATCGGCACATGCATCACCAAACCGCAGCCTTGGCACAGACCTGTTTTTAAAGCTTTGTTGTGACGGTCATATTCGGAAATAATTTCGAAATCTGTGCCGCCGCAAAGATCACATGTTTGATGCATCGGTGTAGTCAAAAAAAACTCCTTCAAATCGTCTTCTTGAATGGGGTATCGCCAAGTCTGCCAGCCTTAGAGCTTGGCGGCGAGTTTTCTACGTTCGCTTACTTCGGTTTTAAGTTGCCCACAAGCAGCAGAAATATCGCGACCCTTTGATTCGCGTACCACGGCAATAAAGCCAGCTTGTTTTAATTCAGCACGAAAGGCTTCTACATGGCTGCGCGCAGGGCGTTGCCATTGACTACCTGAAAAGGGGTTGAAGGGAAGTAAATTGATGGTTGTTGCCATGCCATCAAGCATCTGAATCAGCCGTTTGGCATCTTCGAGACTGTCATTAATGCCGCCAAGCAATACATACTCAATAAGGATGCGCTTGCGCCCGTGTTTGTCGATATAGGCACGCATGGCAGCTAAAAGCTCTTGCAGTGGATACTTTTGGTTAATAGGCATGATATGGCTGCGTGTTTCATCTGTTGTAGCATTGAGAGACACTGCCAAAGAGCAAGGTAATTCATCTTCAATCATGCGATAAATGGCAGGCACAAGCCCTGCTGTGGATAAGGTGACGCGGCGCGGGGAAAATGCCATGCCTTTGGGGTCAGTCACCATGCGTACAAAATCAGCCACAGCATCATAGTTGTGCAAAGGCTCACCCATACCCATTAATACAAGGTTGGTAACAGGTTGCCCCATGATATGGCGGGCGGTAAATACTTGGCTCATGATTTCGGCAGTGCTTAAATTGCGTGTTAGTCCGGCTGTCGCAGTAAGGCAAAATTTGCAGCCAATCGCACAACCAACCTGTGTGGAAACGCATTGTGTAAGTCTGCCAGATGCTGGAATTAGTACACTTTCAATTTCTTTGCCATCAGGCATGGCGAGTAATATTTTACGTGTGCCATCCCCAGCTTGTTGGTCGGCAATGAGTTTTGGCTCAAATAAACGAACATGTTGGTCAAGGTAGGTACGTAATTGTTGGGAAATCTCGGGCATAGCATGCCAATCAGTCATACCGCGACGAAAAATATAAGCATTGAGTGTTTCAGCATGAATATCTTTCACACCAGCATCACGACATAGAGCAAGTAATGCTTGGGCATTCATGCCTGTCAGGTAAGGGCGTTGCTCGAGCTTATTTTTTATGTCATTTAACATGTAAGAAATAGCCGAGGATGATTCTCCTCGGCTATGGAATTATAGACCGTATTTCGCCTTGTTTGCAGCCACATCTTCAGCCGATGGTGGGGTATCTTCTTCCACTTCTGCCAAGTCGAATTTATCACGTTCGGTATCGCATAATTCATTCAAAGCAATATCGGATTCAAACACTTCAGGCACATCCTCTTCAGGATAAATAGCTTCCCAAGGGCATTCAGGTTCACAAACAGCGCAATCAATGCACTCTTCTGGTGAAATTAGCAGCATGTTTGGTGTTTCTTCGCTAACTTCTTTGGGTTGATAAAAACAATCAACAGGGCATACCGCAACGCATGCAGTATCTACGCAATCTTTACAAAGTTGGGTGACAACAAAAGCCATGATGATACCTCATATATTCAGAATTCCGCGAAGCATAGACGAGTGGTAAAACAAAATCACCTTTCATCGGTATAGTTTATGATATGAGCGACTAGAAATCTAAGAGCAACTCATCTTCGGGCTTGGTCGATTGGCTGATGATTTCCTGCAAGAGGGATAGAACCAATAACTTTGAGTCTTCTTTTTTGCGTGGATCACATGGAATGATAGGTGTGTCACCTGTTTCTAATTCGCGACCAAGCTCATCAAGCTCTTTGGCTCCTGGCAAGTCTCTTTTGGTAGCTCCAATAATGATTGGCATCTCGGATAGCTCGCGGTAATATTTATACATAGCCTTACCTTCATCAATGGCGCGCTGGCTACTTGAATCAATTAAGAAAATAGTGCCAAGGGCTCCTTTAGAAAGAATTTTCCACATGAAATTAAAGCGAGATTGACCAGGTGTACCGAACAAGTGAACATCGAGTTCATCATCCACATGTAAAATACCAAAATCAAGCCCTACGGTGGTCATGCTTTTGTATTGAGCTAGGGCATCTGTGGCTTGCACATCTTTACCCGAAGTTTGTTCATCACTGACAAATTTAATCAGTGTGGTTTTGCCAGCATTAAAAGGTCCAGTAATGAGTATTTTAGCTATATTTTTTTTAATAGTCATGCCTACATGCCCCTGATGCGACGTAAGATGCGTGCTGCAATACCAGCGTTGGTGTTTTTATCGTTGTTTGCTTGTGGTGAAACTGCGCTGATAAGTCCCAAACAATAGCCCAATACAAGAACTTTTACACGCCGTTTGAGCATTTCACTATCAGCGGCATCGTTTAAAAAGTCTTTTAATAAGAAGTGATCTGTTTTGACGGATTGTTGGTACAGCATAAGGTAGGTGAGTCCATCATTGTATTCGTAGCGGTGTAATGGAATCATGCGAATGCGTACGGGAGGTAGTTTAAAAAAAAGCTGCTTGAGAGACATGATGGTTTCATAATTCCATTGAATGTCGTTGATAGCTCGGCTAATAGAGACTGTAGGGTTTATGGAGTCGTGGCTATTTCCGAATAGTTTTTTTTGCCAGTCACACCGCTGGACAGCTTCAGAAAAAAAGATTGGAAACTCTTTGGAGGCTTGGACTTCGTCAATAATGTTGCCCATGCTAATGGTAATTTCCCCACGGTGCCCAGATTGTGACATATAGGATAATGCACCAGTGCTTTTTTGGGCAAGTATTTTTCGTAGTAAACTTAGCTGTTGAAAGTTAGGCTGAGGTTGTGTTGTAGTACCTGACATGTATTTCCTCGTATAAAATATCTACCGTAAGATTTTTTTGCAGTATAGACTTCAATGCATGGGAAGTAAAATGGATATAGAAACATTGAGAATAGTGGGTGGCGTTGCAGAAAGCTTGGTTGCTATCGCTGATATTCAACAGGTTTTACAGCAAGAGCAGCAGCAGTTGGGGCGGGATGGTGATTTTATTGGTAAGAGCACCACAACCCTCTATGCCAATGATGCGCATGTGGTTAAGCTGCATCCAGTACAGCGGTTTGCCGATGAGCAAATTGCCTTTGCTTGGGTTGGTCACCATGTAAAGAAGGAGTGTGAAGCCAAGGTTTATCATCCTTCGCGCAATTGGTTTATTATGATGCATGAAGGGCATTGGATCCCTGGAAATATCACGCAGCGCTTGCAGCCTGTACACAATATTTTTGAGATGTTGGATGTGATGTTGCCAGAGCATTTGAAGTTATTGTCTGATATTACGGCGATGTACCTTGATTATGCGGTACGTGTTGAGAAACGTTTGGATGAAGGATTATCCAATTTTGGCTTGGATGGTGATAAGCTTTATTATTTGGATGATGATATATTTGAATGGGATCATTTTCATGCATTTAGTGCCTTATTGGCAGGCTGGCTGCGGCGCTATAGTTTAAAGTGGTTTGATACAGTATCTGTTAATCAGTTTGCTGTTTGCTTGAACAATCATTTGCATCATTACTTTCAAGATGTGCCCGGTCTGGATGCATCGCAAGTTATGGCAGAGCAATTGCATGGCATGTTTTTCCCTGATGGACCTGTTCAAGATGCTGCGACAGCACTGGTTTCTGTGTTGCGTTATGGTGACACTTCTACTGTGGGGAATATCGGAGGAACACAGCAAAACTTTAAGGATTTAGACGAATTTTCCAAATGTTTTCATGAAGATGAGCCGATTGCTATTTTGGCAGATGTGCATGCGAATTTACCAGCTTTAGAAGTGGTGCTTACCGAGGTGCGGCACCGTGGTATTGAGCGTATTTTTGTATTGGGTGATTTGGTGGGTTATGGGCCTCATCCCAAAGCTTGCATTGATTTATTACGCAATGTTGGGGCGATTAGCCTACGCGGGAATCATGATCATGCCGTAGGTAGTGGCAATATGGTGCGTAGCATGACATCGTCATCATCTTGGACAGCGGAATGGTCGATACAATGCCTTGCGAAAGAAGATCGTAAATATTTAAGGCGGTTGCCGCTGCGTATGATCAGTCGCCCGTGGCTTGCTGTGCATGGTGCGCCTGTGGATAAAACTTTTTTTAATGCGTATGTATATAATCGAACAGCGAAGGCGAATATTGCTTGGCTGCAAGAGCATGGTTTTCGCTTTGCTCTGCATGGGCATAGTCATTTGCAGGGGGTTTATGTTTTGCAGGCGGATGAAGCTATCTGTCTTAAAGATTCGCATATTGATTTGGATGCTTATCAAACCAGCTTGATTTGCCCAGGCTCGGTTGGTCAGCCGCGAGGCGGGGAAGTGGGGGCTGCTTTTGCTATATTAAAGCCATTAAGTGCCCAGCTTGAATTGTTGTGTTTACCATACGATGTTAGCGAAGTGATACAGGATATGGTGATTGAGCAGTTTCCAGAGCAACTTATGCGACGCTTGAAAACGGGAGTGTAGTTCAGGGCAATCGCTTAAAATATGGTTATCCACGTCCTTAAATATCAGTTGTTTCCTAAAGTGTACAAAAAAATCGTCATTTCCGAGGTTTTTATCGAAGATCCATGGTTTAAGTGGATCCCCGATAGAAGCATTCGGGGATGACGGATTGGAAGGCATTTAAAAAAATAATGAAACACTTATTTTTTTTGATGCGATTGCCCTGGAGTGTAGTTGCTCTTTGCTTGGTATGCGGACTGATGGGGTGTATAGTTGGCTTATCTTAGAAATATGAGGTGCTTATGAAAGTAAATGAAGCGATTGATGAAATGATGGATGTTGATGGGGCAATTGCAGCTATCCTTGCGGATTCGGATAGTGGCATGGTATTGGCGGCGAAATCGAAGGGATTTGATACGGATACGGCTGCTGCAGGGAATACACGTGTGGTTCAAGCCAAACGTGATACCATGAGAATGCTAAAGCTTGATGATAAAATTGAAGATATGTTGATTACGTTGGGGTCGCAGCTGCATTTAATTGCACCACTGCCATCCAATGATGCGATTTTTGGTTATCTTGTGGTAGATAAGGCAGGTGCGAACTTGGGAATGGCGCGAGCTAAATTAAAGGCTGTGATGTCTGAAGTTTCTTTTTAAGAGGCTTATGAGATAGGGTTTACAAAAAGAGACCTGTTCAGGTCTCTTTTTTTATTTTAGGAGTGCTGATTGAAGCTGGTTGGATAAATTGGCAGTGCAAAGCTCGTGAGTTCAAGGTAAAGATTGCAAGTAATATGTCGTGATTCATGTTTAGAGTTACTGCATTCAATAGTGAAACTGTCATTCCATACCTTAAGCCTTCTCTCTGACTTCGCTATTTACGTTAAGCATAATCAAGGAAGCTTTCAATGCGGAAGATCAAACAAGACCTTTCGACTGCGCTTAAGGTGACAGGAAAAAAAGGGTTAAAGAAATAGATCACTTTAAACGTATTGGTTTATGGGCAAAAAGGAGCTACATCGGCTAAAGTTTTGCGAACGACGCTCCAACCCATACCTATATTGGCTTTTTTTCCTGTAATAAGTACCAAGAGGGCATCGGGCGAGCCTGGTATGGTTGCCATAAAGTGGTAGGTATGTGTAGATGTGGTTTGAATTTCGCGCATGCGACCGATATGTTCTTCATCGCCAGCATGGCTTGCGAGAAGTTTGTAAACATTGTTGATGTTTTGACCGCGAAAAAGGGATACTGCGGCTGCGCCAACAGCATCAAGGTAAGATTGTGTAAAATAGGGAACCGTATGGTGAAGCCCAAGCAACATGCCTGTGTGTAAATCAACGACACCACAGCCCAAGGCACCCTCAACATCATTGACAATATTTTTTAAAATTGAATTAAGTTCCATTAGAAATTCTCCTATTGCTTCTAGTGGTTCGTATTTAGCCAAACTAAGAAGGTATAGTAATTCATGTTTGGTGCCATCGCCATGCCTAAGTTCTTTGGTGGATTCCCGTCTTCACAGGAATGACGAAGCAAGGTGATCCGGCCCTGTATTTACTACTGGGCATTTCGAGAAACTCGGCAATAGCGATGTTATAGTGAATCATGTATTGAGTTGCCGCTAGTCATCCCCGTGAAGACGGGGATCCATCACCTTTCTGATTTGAATCGTAAGTAGAGCCTCGATAAAAGAGCTGGGTATGACGGTAAATCTAAACATGAACCACTATATGACTCATTTTATTGCTGCTTTGTTATGAGTGAAAATCAACGTTGTTTAATTTGTGTGAGTTTTTTCGAGGTGCCTTGTAAATCAATTTATAAGGAAAAAAATACCCGTACAATATACGGGTATTTTATACATTTCTCTTAAAAACAAATCAAGGGCAAAATGATGCCACAGTTGGCATGGCATTGCGTACAGCAGCCCAGCCCATACCAAGGTTGGTTTTCTTGCCTGTAATCAGCACCAATAGCGCATCGGGTTTACCAGGTAATACAGTCATAAAGTGAAAGGTATTGTCGGAGGTCATTTGAACTTCAGAAATTGTACCAACACTATCGTCACCTTTTTGCGCACCTAGCATTTTATAAACAGTGGTGATATTTCTGCCACGGAATAAATCCACGGCTGCGGCTCCTACGGCATCCAAATAGGACTGTGTAAAGTAAGGGACGTTATGTTGCGCTCCCAAAAGCATGCCACTGTTTAAATCTACAACACCTGCACCCAGTGCGCCATCCACATCACTTACAATCGTTTTTAATGTATCATTTAAGCTCATTTTTCATTCTCCTGTTATATCATTTAAGATTTGTTGTAACTATTCAGCATATTCATTCAAACACCTTGCTGAATAGTTACGATTTGTTTCTCATTTCTTCGGCTTCTTTCATGACCCTTGCTAACAAAGCGTCAGAATCAAAGGTGAACACACCACTTTCTTTAACTTCCTCGGATGCGGTAGCAACCGCTTCAACAATTTCTTCTGCAACCCGTTGGCTTGATGATAGCACCATGCCCATATTGGCATCGGCTCTGCCAATAACAGTTAGAATTAATGAGCCCGCATGTAAGATGACCAATGAACTGTCTTTGGAATCACTAATCACTTTATCACTCATGGCCTGTCCAGCTTGTCCAGCCAGAGCATCTGTCAATGAAATGACGGAGGCACTCATAGCGGCTACAGAGTCTGCCTCCAACTCAAAATTAGAGCTGGCTTGAGCGAGTAAGAGCCCATCTGGGCTTGAGAGTACGCTAGCAATAATAGCATCAGAGTCTTTAACCAGCTGATCTAATCGTTTTTGGCATTTTTTTGTTTCTTTTTTATTAAGAGCACAAGAAGTCATATAAGGCACATTATATAATATTTATGTGACATGCAAGTGAATTGGAATTGTTACAAACTCGATATGGTGAGTGGCATGCTTCTAAATACTTAAAATATTAAAAAAAAAATCGTAAGATGAGATATGAATTGCTTGTTTATTTTATTGTAACAGGAAGCTGTCCAGGGCATGTTGTGACACATTCGCTGACCTTTTCTTTATTGATAGAGGGCCAGAATGAACGATCTACTGCCAGCCAGCGATCAGCAATATTTTGATTCAAACCTTCTTCATAAATACATTGGCGCAATATTTTTTCGCGGTATATCGCCATATCGTCAGTGATAAACATGTGCATATGTACCAATGCTGGAGGTTGCCCTGAATATGTATTGGGGCCGCCAAAGGCAGCAACCATAAATTCAGTTTGTTTGCGAATGAGCCCTTGCTTATGTTTGCCTAGAAAGAATTGTCCAATCCATGAGTCTTCAAAAATAACATCATAGAAAGCTTGATGAATACGGGTGATAACTTCGATGCCTCCAATATCTTCCAATAAGCCAGTATCATGCTGGGAATCATGAAAATGCTCTTTTGGGTGGGCACTGTTATCGTTCCATTCAGTTTGTTTTTCAGCAGATTTTTCCATCATTGCCATGGTATCGTCATAGACTGAGTGCCATGCTTCGCGCAAAGAATCAGAAAACTTCTCATTTAAATGTTCGCTTAGGGCAAGCATAAATGCTTGTTTGAAGGCTGGTAAGTGGGCTGAGCGCATGCCATAGCGAATATGACGGCAGGATAACGCGGCAATAGCTTTTTCCATATCATCCAAGCGTGTGGCATTGCGAAAGGTTGCCATCATACTTGAGAATTTACGGTTTAAAAAAACGGCACTGCCATCGAAGACTTCCATTTGGGAAGCATCTAAGCGGAATAAATGGGTGAAGAAACGGGCACACAGGGCAGGCATGCTTGTGCCCAAGTATTCGATATTCTCGCTCACCAGTTGTCGATCTTGAAGTTTGATTTGAGTAGGTTTTGACATATAATTTATTCAGGCAAGTTAACGAAAATTTTAACTTGCTCTGCCATGGTATCGAGTGCGCTGACTACTTTAGGCGGTATTTTTTTAGTTAATGCGGCAAAATAAAGGTGCTGACCGTGATCTCGATCAATGCTCCATGCCAACATAACAGCGGCTTTATTGCGAGGCACAACACAGCAGCATGCCATATCACCCATGCCACCAAGCTCGCTTATTTTTCTACCAGAAGATAGCCAGCCAGATAGGTGCGCTATAAATTCATCGTGCATATCTTCGCCAGACATGGCGAGCATAAGACCATCGCCATCGGCGACTACGCAACCTAAAAAGTCATATTCATCACAGCATTGTGAAAGGTACTCTTGAAGGTTTGTAGCTTGGGTCATGGCATGTTTCCTTGTATATGAGTCAAATGCATATGCGGTTTATACTCTTAAAAACAATGCGGGTAAAGAAGCAGGCAATGGCATTATAATAGAAAGCATTACTGTAGGGCACCTCGAAAAACCTCGAAACTTCGTCAAACTTGTGCTTTTCATCCCTAGGGAGGTGCTGATCAACTCAATAAATGATGCCTATGCGCCCAAAATCACCAACGCTGGCGTTGGCAAACTTAACAATAGCGGTGCTATTACTCATTTCATTGCGCCTTGCTATGAGTAAAAATCAGCGTCGTTTGACTCGTCCGAGGTTTTTCGAGGTGCCCTGTAGTATGAATGTAAGTTGTCATTTTGAAGCAGAGTAAGAAATACTTATTCCAAAGTATTTATAGAGAATGAGTCATTCCCGAGGTTTTTATCGGGAATCCATAGGCTAAATGGATCCCCGATAGGGGCACTCGGGGATGACTCGATGGGGTTTCATCGATGAACTGTATGAAATACTGGTTGTTTTGCTTTTATGTAAGGTATAAATGGTAATGAAAGGCTGCTTGTTTAATATCTATTAAGGTTTGAGGCTCTAGCCCTTGTTGAAGCAGTTGTGAGCGTAGCTTTTTCAAATCAATATCTGCATCACGGATATGCTGGTGAATATGTTCGGGCATGATGCTTTCTAATTCTAAAGCCTGTTTGGCAGGTAGGGTGATATGAATAGGCTCTTTATCTTTAAGTTGAATGTGAATATGTAGCTTTTCGGCAGAGCCTTTGCAATCGGGCAAGGCATGGCTTGGAGCGTTGCCAGGCTGCCAAGTTTTGGCCTCTTCGATGGTATGTTCTGGGACAGCTTGTGTAAGAATAGGCCACCATGGTAGCTGTACATCGAATGCTTCAAGTTGTGTAACAAGACCTTGGAAAATGCGTATGATAAGAAACAAATCAGCGGGAGCTGCTGAGCGAAACCACCAGCGTTGATCGCCCAACAAATCAGCAACGCTTGCGCTTAAATCCCATGTTGCAGGATTAAAGGGTCTAGCTTCGGTAAAGGGTTGAAATAAAAGCTGCGCCAATAATGGTAGTTTATCTTCAATAAGTGCCAGTTTTTCGGCATGAAATCCGAGTTCGACAAAGGTATCAAGTAGGATGGTATGGCATTCACCACGACAGTGAAGGATAAGTTTTAACAATGCCAAACGCCGTGTTTTATCAATGCTAACCATGCAGCCAAAATCCAATAATACGGTTTGAGGCTTGCTTTCATGGTATTGAAAGAGAAGGTTTCCAGGGTGCGGGTCGCCATGCACAAGCCCAAATTCAAAAAGGCTTTGAAACATGGTTTGCATCAATGTTCGGGCGATATAAAGCTTGGCTGGTAAAGTCCATGTGGCAGCTTCAGATAGACGCACACCTTCTGCCCACTCCTGCACCAATATATTTTTACGACAGAGTACGGGAAATACATGTGGAATATGCAAGCTTTCGACATGCATACTTGAAGAAAACTGGAGTTGTTGTTTCATTTCATGCAAATAGTCCAGTTCATCATGCAAGGTGTCGCGAAGTGTTTTTTTGTAGCTGTCCAAATCAAATGCCCATGTTTTCACGGGGCCACCTGCTGGCATGAGCCCAGCCAATGTCATTTCTGCATCAATGGCAGTTGCAATATCAGGATATTGTACTTTGACCGCGATACATTGTTTGTCGTTTAAGAAAGCACGATGTACCTGACCAAGGGATGCTGCCGCGCAACTTTCTTCAATATCCTTAAGCATAAACTGTAGGGGTTGTTGCCATGACTTTTCAAGAATGGACCTTATGTCTTGTAGTGGCCACGGCTCAACACTGTTGGTGAGTTTTGCATAGGGTGTTGCATCGTCCATGCCAGCTAAGAATTGCCCAACCTTCATCGGAAGACCGCGAGATCCAGCCAGAAGCTCAGATAAGGCATGTTGAGCCGCTTGTTGGGTTGCTTGGCTTTTTGCATTGCGAATACTGCGTGTCGCCCAGCCAATACGACATAGTCGGAAGCAGCGTTGAATAATATTAAGCATTATGACGGATCTTGCATATAAGTAGTGGCATGGATGCCTTCTTGTTGCATGGCATCAAACAAGGCTTGGTATTGAAAATCTAAAGTGATTTCAACAAAAGCTTGCATGGCATGCGCTTCTTGAACCATCAGGGAGCCAGCTTCTACGGCAATGTATTCAGCACGCTGGGTGACTCTTTCGCGGGCTTTTTCACGAAAGCTTAGAGGGGCGATGCGTAATATTCGACGGGTACAAGCATCGGTTTTGCTGTCCCATGGCAGTGAGCTAGGCAAGCTTATTAGCTCGCCCATTTCATCTTCATTGAGGACTTTAGAAAGTCGCAGTGTAATGCCACAATCACAAAGCAGCTGTTGCTCAATACGGTTGTGATGTTGCTCGATAGGCGTTACGGCTTGAATATCTGGGCGTTGCAATAAAAGTTCGCTGTCTTTTTCGATATGGGTGCATTGGACTTCAATGCTGGGGTTGTTGGCACTACCGTCTTGCAGGATGATTGTAACTGAGCCATTTTCAACCCACCAGCCATAACCAGATCGGTATTCAATGTGAAAGTTTAACGCATCTTTTAAGAACTTGGCAGTGATTTTAGAATCTGCGGTGTTGAGATATGTAGCTACAGCGAATTGCATGTTTTGTTTCCAATAATACGCGTGCCATTGGGTAGGTAGAAGTGGCTAGAGGAGGTGTGTATTTGACGGCTGCCAAAATAATCAATGTAGTTGGAAGTCCAATGATCCCAAAGCTTTTCAGGCTTATCATGCCATTGCCATGAACAATCACAAAGCTGTTCAAATAACGTGATGAGATCCTTTGAAATAGGGCTTTCGATGTTGCATTGATATAATGGTTCTTTTTCACCATCACGGTAAGGATCTACATATAAACGCACCCGTGATAACGGTTGTACTTGCGTATCTATAATCGGACAATCAAAGATGACATCAAAGCGCTCACGCCCACGTGGGTTGTCTTTTGCTTTGCAGCCAAAACTGATGGTTGCTGATTCATAGGTGCTTATGCCTTCGGTATATTCTGAAATAAACACAAAACCCATAAGCCGCTCAGGCTCATTTAAAATATCTTGCATAAATGCCAAAGCATCGCTGGGAATGTCTGGCAAGCTTTGAAGTGTTTTTGCTGTATTTTGAAGCAAAGAGATGTCATCAGTTGCATGCAATTTAAAGCTTTGGAAGGTTGTTAAGCCGTATTTATTCCAAGCACGTGACCAGCCCATTTTCCGAGTTTGGCGATATGACTCCAAGATGCCCATTAAAAAACAAAGGATGCGGGGAGGTTGGTTTTGCTTGTTAAGACTACTTAAGGCTTTTTGATAGCTTGTTTCATCGGTGATTTGAGACTTTGGCATGTGCCTATTATTCATGCTAAAGATGCTTGGTTCAAGCGTTCGTATGGGTATGCTTTTGTGTATGTATCATGTTTCAATAGAGTGCTATGATTGGGGCATGCCTCCGACGTTGCCCTTTTCGCCATTTGTCCATTTACATAACCATTCTGATTTTTCACTTTTATCAGGTATGAGTAGTGTAAAAGAGATTATTCAATCAGCCGTGAAATTGCGTCAGCCAGCTGTAGCCTTAACAGATTATGGCAATTTATTTGGCGCGATTGCCTTTTATTCACAAGCTTTGAGTGCAGGTGTAAAACCTATTATGGGTTGTGAGTTGTTTGTATGTGATGATTATCAAAAGCGCGTGTCGGAAGGTCCGCGTGGGCCTCGTTATGCGCAAATTGTTTTGCTGGCACGCAATAATGAAGGCTGGAAAAACCTTTTGAAATTGGTGTCCATTGGTTATTTGGAAGGCTTTTATTATAAGCCGCGTATCGATAAGGCTTTGTTGCGCCAGTATGGTAAAGGTTTGATTGCATTATCAAGTGGTAGCATGGGTGAAATTGAGCTTCTATTGCAAAAAGGTGATGAAGGTGGTGCGCGTGCTATGGCACGGGAATATCAGGAGATATTTAATCAGGAAGAAGGCGAGTCCCCTTGCTTTTTTATTGAGCTACAAGATCACGGCTCCTCTGCGCAGCGGTTGTTAAATGAGAAACTGATTGAGTTGGCTTATAGCTTGGATATTCCGCTAGTGGCGAGTAATAATAGTCATTTTATTCAACGTGATGATTTTGAGGCATTTGAAGCTATGCTGGCTTTGCGCGATAACCGCACGCTTGATGATGTGGAGCATGGCTTTAGTCAGGAATGTTGTTTTAAATCGTACGAAGATATGAGGCAGTTATTTGAAGATGTGCCTGAAGCCATTGCCAATACCATGCATATCGCCACACGCTGCAATGTGGATTTGCAGTTCGGGCAATACAAATTACCAGATTTTCAAACACCCAAAGGCATGGATTTGGCTGATTATATGCGTAAGCAAGCGGGGGATGGCTTGGATGCCCGTTGGCCTGCGATTCTTGCAGGTAAACCCGATGCAGAGCGTGCTGAATACGAAACGCGTTTGAAGTTTGAATTGGATATTATCAACCAAATGGGATTTCCTGGGTATTTTCTTATCGTTGCAGATTTTATTCAATGGTCAAAAGATCAGGAAATACCTGTAGGGCCTGGGCGTGGTTCAGGAGCAGGCTCGCTGGTGGCATACTGTATGCTGATTACGGATCTTGACCCGATTAAATATGGTCTTTTATTTGAACGTTTTCTTAATCCAGAACGTGTTTCCATGCCCGATTTTGATATTGATTTTTGCATGACTCGGCGTGAAGAAGCAATTCGTTATGTAACGAAAAAATATGGTGAGGAAAAAGTTTCACAGATTATCACTTTTGGCGCGATGAAAGCCAAAGCTGTGATTCGTGATGTTGGGCGTGTATTGGATATGGAATTGGGTAAGGTCAATATGATTGCCAAGCTGATTCCTGATGAATTAAAAATGACCCTGACAAAAGCCGTGGAAGCAGAAAAGAGGCTTGCCAAGCTTATTGATGAGGATGATGAAGTCGCACGCTTGTTTGATTTGGCATACAAATTAGAAGGCAAACATCGCAATGCAGGCACCCATGCTGCTGGTGTGGTGATTGGTAAAGATGCTTTGGTGGAAAATGCGCCGCTATTCAAAATCACAGGTGCAGAATCCAAAGTTGTGCAATGGGACATGGGAAATTCTGAGAAGATGGGCTTGATTAAGTTCGATTTCCTTGGTCTTAAAACCCTAACCGTGATTGATTTGGCTTGCCGCTTGGTGCGCAAACAAAAAGGTGATGAAAACTTCGATATTACCACCATTCCCATGCATGATGATGCTAGTTTTGAATTGATGCAGCGTGGTCAAACTAAGGCTGTATTTCAGGTAGAGTCGCAAGGTATGCGCGAGCTTTTAACCGAATTAAAACCAGATTGTTTTGAGGATATTATTGCGCTTGTGGCATTGTACCGACCAGGGCCTATGGAATCGGGCATGGTTGGTACGTATGTGGAATGCAAACATGGTCGTCAGGAAATTGTTTATCCATTGCCGCAATTAAAACCAATTTTAGAAGAAACCAATGGGGTAATTTTGTATCAGGAACAAGTGATGCAAATTGCGCAGGTATTGGCGGGTTATAGTTTGGGGCAGGCGGATATGCTGCGCCGTGCGATGGGTAAGAAAAAAGCTGAAGAGATGGCAGAGCAGCGTAAAATCTTTATGGTAGGCTCTGAAAAGCAAGGTATTCCAGCCGACAAAGCCGAACATGTTTTTGATTTGATGGAAAAATTTGCAGGATATGGTTTTAATAAATCGCATTCGGCAGCGTATGCGTTGATTTGTTATCAAACAGCCTATTTAAAGGCGCATTTCCCACAAGCCTTTATGGCCGCGACCTTATCCTGTGATATGGGCAATACCGATAAAGTGGCAATTTTGGTGGCAGATTGTGAGGAAATGGGGCTGAAAATGCTGCCACCTGATGTGAATGCCTCAGATTGGGAATTTGTGCCAGAAGGTGACGCAATTCGTTTTGGTATGGGGGCAATCAAAGGCGTGGGAGAGGCTGCGATTCGTAGCCTAGTAGCAAGCAGAAAAGCAGGTGATATATTTACGTCTTTTGATGATATGGTGATGCGTTTGCCAGAGAAAACACTCAACAAACGTGTTTGTGAGGCGTTGGTCAAGGCTGGGGCTATGAATGATATGATTCCTCATATGCGTTCGGGCTTGGAAGGTATGAGTGCTGCTTTGGATGAAGCAGCACGGCGCAGGCATGATCGTTTAGCGAATCAGGTGGGCTTATTTGGCGTGGCTGAGCCAAGTGAAGATGGTAATGATTTGTTTCCATGGTTGGATGCATGGGACGAACGTGAATGTTTGCAGGCAGAGCGAGAGGTGTTGGGCTTCTATTTAACAGGGCACCCACTAGAGAGTTATCTGCATCAAGTATCAGGCTTGGCAGATATAAATTTACGACAATTACCCACATGCTTGGATGAAGCCAAGGTGGTGATTCCTGTCTTTGTATCGGCGGTACGCGAATACCGAACGGCACGTGGCGCGATGGGGTTTGTGCAGCTTGAAGATTTACATGGGCGCGCAGAAATGGTGGTGTTTTCTAAGTTATATGAGTCGTGTCGTGAAATATTACAGGTAGATGCGCCCATATTACTGGCTGCGAAAGTAGATGCGTCCAAAGAAGAACCGACGCTTATTGCCGAAGCAATTATTTTGCTTGAGGATGTGTTGCCAGAGTTGGTTCAGCGTATTATTTTGGATGTTGATGCAACTGTATTGAACCATGAAAGCATGGTGCTGCTGCAAAGTTTATCGGCGGGATTGCCAGAGGAATCGCATACAGATGTGCAATGGCGGTTTAAAGTAAGCTTGGCAAATGGCAGTATAGCGCAACTTGAATCGACATTGCCCGCACCTTTGTGGAGCAATAGTGTGCGACGATCATTGCATGAACAATTTGGTGCGGATGCGGTATTGGTGCAGTGTGCGACTTGGAAGCCTGTTATTGTAGAGAACCGAACATTTCGTAAGAAAACAGCTTAAGTGTTAGAGTTAGATATATGAAGCTAGGAGAGAATCATGGCCCACAGTTACCTTGAATTTGAGCGTCCAATCGCTGAAATGAGTGCGAAAATTGATGAACTATCACGCATGGGTAGTGATGCCGATGTGGATATTGCGGAAGAAGTAGAACGCCTTAGTAAAAAACGTGATCAATTGATTGAAAAAACCTATGGTCAAGCGACCCGTGGTCAGATGGCACAGTTATCTAGGCATCCTGACCGCCCTAATTTTTTGGATTATGTGCCGTTGATTTTTGATGATTTTAAAGAGCTTCATGGTGATCGTACTTTTGCGGATGATGCTGCCATTGTGGGTGGTATTGCGCGTTTTGGTTCGCGTTCCGTGATGATTGTTGGGCATCAGAAAGGGCGAGATACCAAAGAAAAAATTCGTCGTAATTTTGGTATGGCAAGACCAGAAGGTTATCGTAAAGCTTTGCGACTTTTTCACCTAGCAGAACGTTTTGATATGCCAGTGATGACCTTTATCGACACAGCAGGTGCATGGCCTGGTATTGATGCTGAGGAGCGTGGGCAGAGTGAGGCCATTGCACGGAATCTTATGGAACTGGCGGTTTTGAAAGTGCCTGTCATTTGTACGGTGATTGGTGAGGGTGGTTCTGGCGGAGCATTGGCGATTGGTGTGGGAGATCGTTTGTATATGCAGCAATTATCAACCTATTCTGTGATTTCACCTGAAGGTTGTGCAGCTATTTTATGGCGTGATAGGGCATTTGCCGATAAAGCTGCTGAGTCATTAAAACCAACCGTGACAGATTTGCAGGCATTGGGTTTGATCGATGGTGTGATTCCAGAGCCCAAAGAGGGTGCGCATCGCAATTTGGAAGAAGCTGCATCGATGATGTCTGAAGTGTTGGATAAGGCATTGAATGAAGTCTTGGCGATGCCGGTAGAAAAATTATTGGCACAGCGTGAGCAGCGTTTGCGTCAGATGGGTGAATTCGCAGAAGGTTAAGTCCCACAGGCTCTTGGCTCTTGTTGTTTTGAAAGCCATGCGTATGCTTCGCCGCCCACAGAGTTTGATGTTTTGTGGTACGGAGAGATGTCTGAGTGGTTGAAGGAGCACGCCTGGAAAGCGTGTGTACGTGTAAACGTACCGAGGGTTCGAATCCCTCTCTCTCCGCCATTTGTAGGAAAGCTGGAAGTTTTAAGGTTAGAGAGGGTGAGAATCCGAGAATAGGGTTCGATAAATCGGCAGGATAGCTGATTTAGATGGGTGAAAGCCTACCCGTAGGGCAAGGGCAGGAGCCCGCAGTCAACCCCTCTCCGCCTAGTTTGATTGCTGACTGAATGGATTGCAGTCAGATGTTTAGTTTATGAATATAAAGGTGATGTGTTTGCTCCCATTATATTCAACAGTTGCTGATCGGGTCGGGCTCCGCACGGTGGATGCTTGTGAACCCCGTCAGGTCCGGAAGGAAGCAGCGGCAGCAGGTTATGCGCGCGTTGCGGTTCTGTCTGGCTCGGTCAGCTCTTTTTTTGTCATCACCCAGCCCACCTGCTTTTTGTCCGATAGCCGCATCAGAAATGCTCATGTGCAGTATACTCGGCTCTGGCTCCTGCTTCGCCCTACCTCCTCCATCCATGGAGTCGTGCGCGTTTTTCTTTGTCCTCAAGTAAATATCAGGCAAGCTGGATAGCAACAATGCCATGTTTGAATCTGTTTCTTGCCTTTTTTCTTGGCGATATGGGTTCATAAGCTTTAGTTTTCCGATATGGTATTGGATCGGTATATTTTCAAACTCTGGTTTGGCCCTTTTATGGGTATGTTGCTGATAGTGACTGGCGTGTTGCTGCTTGGACGTATTCTGAAACTGTTGGGGATGTTTGCCGATAAAGGTATGGAGTGGAGCATTATGCTCACCATGTTAACGGCAATTTTACCGTACTTCCTCGTATTAACTGTTCCCATGGCATTCTTTTTTGCTATGCAGGCAATGATTTTAAAATTATATGAAAATAGTGAGATGGACGCGTTGCGTGCGGCAGGGTTGTCTTATATTCGGATCTTTCGATCATTGTTTGTGGTGGCGATAGTGTTGTGGTTAGGGCTAACGTTTACGGCGATGCAGTGGATGCCACAGGGGCAAAAGGCATTTCAGGGTTTATTGGTAGCCGTTCAAAAAATGAAACCAGCACCAGGCTTTGAGCCTTTACGCTTTAGCCAAGATTTAGAGAATTTCACGGTGTATGTGAGTGGTACGGATGATGAAGGTGTATTTCAAGGTTTTATGCTAGAAGATAGACGTTCACAGGTGCCTGTGGTGTATATGGCTGAGTCAGCGAAATTAGACCGCGTGGCGAATGAATTGCGCTTTACACTATTTCATGGAACTCGCTTGGAGGGAGAAGCGGGAGATTTACGCTCATTGGCTTTTGATCGCTATCAAGTGGCAATGAATTTGAATGATCTGGGTTTGTTAAAGGTTCCTGTTTGGCGCAGTCGCGTATTTGAAATGCAGGCAGAGGAATTGTGGCAGCTTGTTCAGACGACACACCGCCCTGATGCTGTAGCTGAATGGCATAGGCGCTTAATTATACCGACATCCATATTGATATTTTTGCTATTTTGCTTGCCATTATCCCACACATCAAAACGCTCAGGCAAAACAGGTGCATATATTGGTGGTGTTGCTCTTATATTATTTATTTAT
>JALUXZ010000232.1 GCA_027018935.1 Mariprofundaceae bacterium | reverse complement strand
ATACCACGACAGCATTTTGAGTTATTCTTGAAAGAGTGTGAGTGGAGGTTTAACTTGAGCTCATCAAAAGAACAGCTTGATGACCTCAAAAAGCTGCTTAAAGAATTTTATTAGGTGTCAGCCCCATCTTTTTTATTTTCTGAGGTTGCGACACACCTTCTAATTTAGAATCCTTCATGGTACTATCACAAACATCTTCAACGAACCAATTTACAACTGTTGTTAAAGCATGAACACAAGGCTGCACATACTCTACTGTTATACATTCCCCTGCCCCCAGTTGATAGTGGGTTCCAAAATTACCAAATGCTTGAATAGTCCCCAGTGACACAGCCACATGCGGAGGTAACAAGTCATCTCTTGATAATGATTGAATCAAATCATTGAGCATCATCTTCTTTGAATTCTTTTTCTTTTTTGCATAAAAAATTTCACAGCATATCGCTTCAGCCGTTTTTCTTGCAATACTTATAGCCGTCTCTGGGTCAGTACTTAAATAATGATGAACTTTATCATAATAAGCTAAAATTCTTTGAACTTCTTTCTCCATTAACGTTTCCCCTTTCCTCTTATGCATTTTCAGCATCACTAACTACATTACATTTACCAACCTAATTAAAAAGCTATAAGCTGCTAACAACCAACACTATTAGGCAAAAAAACACTCACCTTTGCCTTGTAACATCATAAACACACAACAGATACCTCTTGCTCGGCAATTAGAATGCTTTTATCCGTTAAAAAAGCTAATATGGTTAAACTTATTATT
The DNA here is from genome assembly GCA_027018935.1 of Mariprofundaceae bacterium. GTDB lineage: Bacteria > Pseudomonadota > Zetaproteobacteria > Mariprofundales > Mariprofundaceae. The sequence goes on along the minus strand of JALUXZ010000232.1, from coordinate 6,213 downwards.
TATTTTCAATAACGATCTCCGAAACTATTCACTGATATAGTTCTTTCATCTTATCTGATACAACTTTTTTTAGCATGTTCAAAGAGGCCTTTGCTTGCTTTACTTCAGCAATAGTGACTTCATTAGGATTTAACCACCGTTGTGATTTAAAGTTACCAACTTCAATCAACTCTTGGTTTAAACAACCAGATATTCTTGATACTTCGCCCCACAAGTTACTAACCAAAACCTGCTGACTAATATCGTTGTTATTTCTAGTCCCTCGATTTAAAGATGCAACAAGCTTCTGTGTTTCTATTACAGCTACATATAGAGCATTTAACCCAGCTTTTTCTAAATTAACTCTTCTTTCTGCAGTCTCTAACCCTTGGTCGGACCACGCCCTCAACTCCCTAACCACATCCACTAAACCATCAAAAAAACCAGGCATCACCTCTCCCTTAATTATTCATTATATTTCTGCGGTATGTCAAAATTAATCAACAAATACATCCGTCACCACTTTCTCGGCAAACAGAATGCTTTTATCCGTCAGAAATGCAAATAACAATCATGAAGTCATAACCTGCCAGCTATTTCTGTACTGTGTGACTTACATTCACTAGCGGCTACGAGACTTCTTTACGCAACTTCTAACAGCCACACGGTTTAACCTTTCACGGAAATACTTAGTCGCTGGCTCAAAGTCAGTATAGTTCTCAGGTTGCAGTTCATAGGCTGATAGCCGCCCTAATAAGCCGCAAATCCAATCCGCACATTGTAGCGTCTGATAAAGGTGACTTTCCGCCTGAATCGGAGGCTCTACAATCCTGCGCCGTGGTTCACCACCGAACATTTCATATCCAGCCTGTTCCACCAAGTGCTTTCGCATGACTTCTTCACTCTCATCGAGGATAATCAGCATATCCTTACCACGGACTTCAGCTTCCGCATTCAACCGAGTAATCGATTCACGTAGAATAGATTTGTACAAGCCCTTTGAACTCAGTGATATTTCGCCAGCCACTTTCTCTTTGCCAAAATAGAATACAAAGCCACCATTTTTTGAAAGCCAGTTAAGAATGCGATTGCTGGCTTTTCTCAACTCTCCATATTTTTCAATGTTCTTAATGGTAAAAAGAGCCGCACCTTTCTTCTCCCACTGCGCAGGATGCACGCCCGCTTGCTCTATTTCATACGCAAGTAAAGCACCTTTTAATTTATAAAAGAAGGTGGCGAACTCTCTAACTTTATTAGATGGTAACACGATACCACCAAGACCGAATGCAGGGTGAGTTTTATGTTTGGGGTCACTTCTACTTATAAATGGTCCTATGTGACCAAATTCATCTAGGTATGCTATTAAAATAAGCCATCCCCCAAAAACAACGAAAGCCCGAGCAAAAGCTCGAGCCTCGGAACTGGAGCACCATTAAGCGCGTCCGCTGCGAACTATACCCAATATAGACCAACTTTGTCCATCGTTATATAGGCTTTCGCAATAAGCAGCAACCACATCCAGCGCCACTTTCTCGGCAAACAGAATGCTTTTATCCGTTAAAAATGCAAATAAAAATCACAGCCGCAAAAATATACGCTTATCAGCAAGAACGTACGCTTTTGCAGTTTGCCCAGCAATAACAAACGCTACAACCCCTGCTGTATACCTCCTTCATATCGAAGAAAAACATTTCTAAGCTCTTTGACCATGAATACTGTTCCTGCCCTTGGTGAATCAATAATGGTATAATGATGCAAGGGCGACCTGCCATCATACCTGGGGTCTGGCGAGTTATAACCAGGGCGATTCTCACCTTGCCGCTCCAACCCCAACTGTTTCTTTTTTTCAGTTTCAGCTTGCTCAATCAAATCACCCAAGCCTTTCAGATACACATCACGGCAACCACTGCTTTATATCCATAGATAAAAACATCTCCACATCAAGTCCATCACCACCAATGAGCAGTAGCTTATCAGGCTTAAAAGCCTTCACAAAGGCATCCATGCCGGGCAAGGCTGTTTGACATTTGTGACTTTTAACTTCAATCGCCAGTACGCGCCCCTGATAACGCACCACAAAATCCACTTCACGGCTCCGTTCGCGCCAGTAAAACAATTCAAAGCCGTGTGCAATCGAACTATTGATCAAGTGCGTTCCAATGGCTGACTCAACCCATCGCCCCCATAGTTCAGGGTTTGTCCGTACCTGTTCAAATGACGCATTGGCCAAGGCAGACATCAATGCCATATTCATCACCTGAAACTTAGGGCTGGAGCCTCGCTGTCGTACTTTTTGCCCTGCATATTTGGCAAGGCCAGCCAACATGCCCGCCCCAGCAAGCAATTCTAAATAATGTGCCAGCGTGGTTGTGTTGCCAGCATCCTGCATCTGTCCGACCATTTTTTGATAGGAAAGAATCTGACCAGAATAATTGCAGCCCAAATAAAATAACTGGCGTAGCAATGCAGGCTTATTCACCTGCGTCATCAATAAAATATCTTTTGCGATGGTTGTTTCAATAAGCGAATCATGAACATAACTACGCCAGCGACTCTCATCACCCAGCAAGGCTGCCGCTCCAGGATAGCCACCAAAATACACATATTCATCCAAGGACATATCAAAGGCATCACGCATTTCAGGAAATGACCAATGCCGAACAGGCGTTATCTCGAAACGCCCTGCCAAACTTTCAGTCAGCCCACGTTGAAGCAGCAGAGGCGATGATCCTAAAATAATCACCTTTAATGCAAGGTTGTTGCGTGAATCCTCATCCCACAATGCCTTGACCTGCTCAGACCAGCCTGAAACTTTCTGCACTTCATCCAGAATCAATAAACCTGCATCAGCATCACTATTAGCCAGCTTTAGCCTTGCTGTCTCCCATTGCTGCTCAATCCATTGACCACTGCCTGTTGCCAATGCATCAGCAGATGCAAAGTGTGATTCGCATGCCAACGACTCAATCAATTGACTGGCAAGCGTGGTTTTACCCACTTGCCTGGGGCCAGCCAATACCTGAATAAACCTGCGAGGTTCAATCATACGTTGTTTTAACTGTTTAAATATAGGACGATAGAACATGGAACAAAGCTTAATTACAAATTACTCAATGCTCAAGGTTATTTTACTCAATGCATTAATCAATTCGCTTAAATGTGTTTGTTCAATTGGGCATAATGATCTTTTTTATACTTCTCAATCACATGAGATAAAGCAACCAACGTGGGCTATCCCAAGCTTTGCGGCTAGAATCCCCCTCCCCACTGAGTACCCTTGCATATCGGAAGTGTAGGTTCCAATTTACAAAGAAAAAGCACTACTAGTATAATCACTCAAAATACTTCGTACTTCTGCCATCTCAAGCACAGTTCCAACCCTTGGTGCATCAATAATCGTGTAATTGTGTAACGGCGATCTGCCATCATACCAAGGGTCTGGCGAATCATAACCGGGGCGATTCTCACCTTGCCGCTCCAAACCCAACTGTTTCCTTTTTTCAGTTTCAGCTTGCTCAATCAAATCACCCAAGCCTTTCAGATACACATCACTGGATGGGTCAACGCTTAGAATAAACCTGCTATCACTTACTTGAACACCCAAAAAGACAAAGCCCTCATCATTGCCAGCATGTTGTACATCACCTCTTGCCCATGACTTAAACATCGCAGATGCAGGCTTTTCTATCCATAGACCTGTGACTTCTTTGCATCCTTCGCCACTTTTCTTCGGTAGCTTGCATGAAAATATGTCTGCGCGCTGAATATCCTGCTCATATAATGCCAAATCATGCTGAATGGCTTCAACCTCAAGCGCAAAATCATCGGAGGATTCAAGCATTGGCAATGCTTCCAAGCTTGCTCCACATTGCAAAGAATCAAACAACCCGTCTAAAAAATCAAAGCCAGCATCCAACATCATACGGCTGGCAAGCTGAGCATCATCAGGCAGCTTTTCTTGCAATAAGTCCATACGCATCGTAAACAGGCTGTATGGCGTAATAGGCTGTTCAGGGGCAAGCGTGGTAAAGCCTTGATCCACCTTACACACATATGCCGCCCAATCATGGTGCATTGGCTCTATCTTTTGCCCTTGCACATGCATTCGCGCAAAATATGCACCTGTGATTGCATCCAAATCAGGATACTGATGCGGGATAATCGTCAACCCAGCATCAGCAATTTGCCGAGTCACATATTCAGAATGCTTCAACACAAGCATCGCCGTGCAGGCATCAGGCGCATCGGGATGATGATGATCCAACACTCCCGCGCAAAAAGCATTGCCCACATCCACATAAACCTTGCCTGATTCAGGTGTGGCAACAAAGCCCATGGGCACAAAATGATATGACAGCTTCATCCGCGGTTACTTATTTCCCATCACGCCAATCATACGGCGAACTTTACGGCTTACTTTTCGAACCTGAGCCATAATCGGTATACGAAATTTCAACCAGCCCATCAGCAATAAAAGCAATGCAAGCACTATACCGCCAGCTATTTGAGCCAGCACTTCAACTGGGGCTGCTTTCACCTTGGGAATCACCCATGTGTTCCATACTTCCATCAGAGGGGCAAACAGAATAGCCAGCCCAGTCAACAACCCACGCGTGCCTCTATCCCACTTTTCTTGTAAATGATCTGAGACATCTGCAATTTCAGATGCAACAGTTTCATACTGCTCATTCAACCCCATACCATGCTGCATCTGCTGATACACTTCTACACCTTGAAAATCGGTAGTGACATCTTGAAACCAATAATGGTTTCTAAACCGCTGAAAATCATCGCGTACTTTTCGACCATGCAGCGCATCCGCCATATCATAATCAATAATCGACTGAGACATGCAATCAAGTTTAAAACGATTGTGATATGCAAGCATATATAAGGGGTAATAATAACTTTCTGCCTGCCACATGATCGGCATAGATTTATCGTATGAAACAAAAACACAGGTATCTCTTAATGCCATGCCTGCCCAATATTCCCATATCTCAATGAGATTATTATCAACGACTTTTCTCACATATTCAAGGCTGTATTCCCATCCACGTCCGCCCTTCCAACCTGTGGACGCTTGTTCAGAAGAAACGGTTGCTATTTCAAACAAAATCAAATCCCGAACCGTTGCATAACCTGCACCAATCGCTTTTTGTGAGGCTGCCAACGTTACATTCCACTGACCTTCTTCCAAGGCTTGATAGTGCTGATCTGAATAATAAACAGGTGGGTCGGAAAGAGGTCTACCCCATAACATACCTATTTCACCTTCAGAAATATCAGGTGCTTTAGCTACAACCATGGTTTTGCAATAGCGTTGAAAGCGGTCAAATGCCTCTTTTGGATTCTCAGCATCGATGAGTAATAGCCCCTTTGCTATAACACTTTCATCCGCAGATAATTTATTGAACCATGAGTCATCCTCTATCTCTTCATCAAAAGCCAACCAATCATGAAACACCACATCATTCCAAAAAGTTTTTGCTTCTTGCTCTGAGTCTTTGATTTGTACAGTCAGGTTTGCATTTTTAAAATCACGTAAGGTGCGATTCATCAAGCTAAGTTCATCGATACCGTTTTTATCTGACAAGGATTGAACCTTGATGGCTAACATGCCTGTACCATCATTATATAGGAACATATCCACCCAATGGATTTTGAATGTATACTCAATTGGGTTTCGCAATGATGTGTCTCTAGCAATCAAGGGTTTATTTAACCACGTTGATGCCCCAAGTGAAAACATCAAAGATTCAGATAAGCCAACTGTACCAATATCAGGATTTAATCGGTCTGAAATAAAAGCGGATATATCACTTTCGTTGCCTTGTTCGCCCTTAAACAGCGTTTCGCCAAACAACACCTCATGGGCATGAGGTGTCATAATTTTTTCGGGCTGGAACCTTAACAAACCTTTTCTCTGATTCTCACCCTGATCATCTTTTTCTGATACAAAATAATCATGAACCTGCCATTGATGATTTGCTAACGCTTTCGCATAAGTATTTCTACGCGTTTCATGACTCAAACCACTCCAATTTACCTGATGATTAAAGGCAACCAGCATCATAGTGTAGTGCTCATCAAACACAACGGGTTCAGGGTACATATTATTTCTTTCTGCTATGCTATGACTTGATACACTTTCTGACATGATTACCCCTTAACTATCCCACAATGAAGTTGCTGAAACATAGATGAAGGCATAAAAAAGATACACCTCAAAAC
>JALUXZ010000231.1 GCA_027018935.1 Mariprofundaceae bacterium | reverse complement strand
TTAGCTCAGCTGGATAGAGCATCTGACTACGAATCAGAAGGCCGGGCGTTCGAATCGCTCAGGGAGCACCATATAATATAAAGGGAGTTGCGAGAAATCGCGGCTCCTTTTTTTTTCTATATTTTTAGCATGGTTACAGGAGTTTGATATGTTTGCTTTATATTACAAGCATGTGGGGAGTGTGAAAGATGATGTTCTTTCTGGTCTTACAGTTGCCTTCGCGCTTGTTCCAGAAGCAGTTGCATTTGCTTTTGTTGCGGGTGTAAATCCTTTGGTTGGCTTGTATGGCGCATTTTTAATGGGGATTGTAACATCTTTGGTGGGTGGCCGGCCAGGCATGATTTCTGGAGCGACGGGTTCAATGGCTGTGGTTATGGTGGCACTGGTTTCGCAGCATGGCGTGGAATACCTGTTTGCCACCATTGTACTTACAGGCATTTTGCAAATGATTTTTGGTGGGCTGAAGTTTGGCAAGTATATTCGCATGGTTCCATATCCTGTGATGCTAGGTTTTGTGAATGGTTTGGCGATTGTTATTTTCTTGGCACAAATGGAGCAGTTTAAGGTGGAAGGGGCGGATGGGGTCATGCATTGGCTGGCTGGTGCACCGATGTTAACGATGCTTGGACTGGTTGCTTTAACTATGGCGATTATGTTTTTCTTGCCCAAGATTACACGTGCGATTCCTGCAGGTTTGGCAGCCATTATTACCATTAGTTTGATTGTTATTTTTGGCGGTGTGGATACAAAATCGGTAGGTGATATTGCTGATATTAGTGGTGGATTTCCGATGTTTCACTTACCGAGTGTGCCACTGAGTTTTGAAACGCTTTGGATTATTGTGCCTTATGCCGTAATTTTGGCAGGTGTTGGACTCATTGAATCGCTATTAACCATGACGGTAGTGGATGAAATGACCAATACACGCGGGCAGGGTAACCGTGTATCGATTGGACAAGGTCTGGGCAATACGATTAATGGTTTTTTTGGTGGTATGGGTGGCTGTGCCATGATTGGTCAAACGATGATTAATGTATCTTCGGGTGGTCTGCGTAATTTATCGGGTATTGCAGCAGCTTTATTTTTACTTATATTTATTATGTTTGCTTCGGATTTGATTGCGATGGTACCTGTGGCGGCATTGGTTGGACTGATGTTTATGGTGGTGATTGGTACATTTGAGTGGGGAAGTTTTAATTTACTCAAGAAAGTACCAATGGAGGACTCTTTTGTGGGTATTCTTGTTGCGACGGTGACGGTATTCACCGACTTGGCAACAGCAGTAATTATTGGCGTAATCGCGACAGCCTTGGTATTTGCATGGAAGCAAGCACGGCATATTTATGCTGTGGTTGAAGTGCATGATAATGGTATCAAAACTTATCGTGTGCATGGCCCCTTATTTTTTGCTTCAGTGCATCGTTTTCATGAGTTGTTTGATCCTGAAAATGACCCTGACGAGGTCTATATTGATTGTGCTATGTCACGCATTGCTGATCATTCTGCGATTGAAGCAATTGATAGTCTTGCCGAACGTTATAAAAAGGCAGGAAAATGTCTTCATTTGGTGCATTTAAGTGCTGAATGTCAGAAGCTATTGACCACTGCGGCTGAATTAGTGGAAGTGAATATGTCAGAAGATCCGAATTACCATGTCGCTGATGATAAGTTAGCCAGCTAAGCATGGCGGTAAAATCGACGATTTTTAAGGTTGAATTGGAAGTCACAGATATGGATCGAAACCATTATCAGGATTACCAATTAACCATTGCCCGCCACCCATCTGAAAATGATGAGCGTATGATGGTGCGTCTGTTATCTTTTGCTTTAAATGCTCATGAGTTTTTGCAGTTTACCAAAGGTTTGAGTACCGATGATGAGCCAGATATTTGGCAGAAAAGTCTAAGTGATGAGATTGAATTGTGGATTGATCTTGGGCAACCTGATGAAAAGCGTATTCGTAAGGCATGTGGACGGGCTAAAAAGGTGATGATTTATACCTATCAGCAGGGAAGTAGCCGAGTATGGTGGCAACAGTATCAAAGCAAGCTTGAACGCTTTGATAATTTGAGTGTAGTGAATGTTGCAGATGATGCGGTGCGTGAGCTTGGTTTGATGGTAAAGCGTGGCATGCGCTTGCAGTGTACCGTTCAAGATGGGAGTCTGTGGTTGAGCAATGGTGAGCAAGCGGTAGAAGTTCATCCAACAATGTGGAAGTGAAACAATGAAATTTGATCAATATTATATTTCTGTAGAAATTAAAAAGAATTTGGCACAGCTTGGTTTTAAGCGACCAACAGATATTCAGTTTAAGAGTATTCCATCGATTCTAAATGGTGAGGATGTGTTGGCGATTGCTCAAACGGGAACAGGTAAGACGGCGGCATTTGCGATTCCGATTATTGATAAAATTCACCGTTTTAAGACCAGTAAACGCTCTTATGGCATCAAATGTATTGTCATGGTGCCAACGCGTGAGTTGGCATTACAGATTGGCGAAGTGTTTAAAAGCATTGCTCATCATACCAAAACCAAAGTGTTTACCTTGCATGGTGGTATTGAGCAAGATGAGCAAATTGCCAAGCTTCAAGATGGTATTGATGTATTGATTTGTACGCCTGGGCGCATGTTTGATTTGATAAATCAGCAAGAAATTGTTTTGGATGGTGTAACGACGTTGGTTTTGGATGAAGCCGATCACATGTTGGACTTGGGTTTTATTGAAGATATTAAATATATTAAAAAAATGCTCAAACGTCGCCATCAGACGCTGTTTTTCTCTGCTACGATCAATGATGAGATTAAAAAGCTGGCATATTCACAAGTAAAAAGTGAGGCGATTCGTATTCAGGTATCGCCTAAAGATAGGGTTTCTAAGAATATTTCACATTTTGTGATGTTTGTAGAAATGGATGATAAGCGTCTTTTCCTTACCCGCTTTATGCAAGATCATCCCGATGGTAAAGTGATTGTATTTGTACGTACTAAGGTGCGTGCTGAACGTGTGTTAAAGGTATTGGAGCGTGTTGCTATTGATGCTGTGAGTATCCATGGTGATAAAGATCAACAAGAACGTAGCGAGGCTATGCAACGGTTCCGTACAGGAGAGAGGCGCATTTTAATTGCTACAGATATTTCTGCGCGTGGTATTGATGTGCCTGATGTTGATTATGTGATTAACTATGATTTGCCTGAAAAAGCCGAGAACTATGTGCATCGCGTAGGTCGTACTGGGCGCGGTGTGAATAAAGGCGAGGCGATTTCTTTTTGTAGTTCAGAGGAAAAGCCATTACTTGATGAAATTCAAGCCTTCCTTGATAAACCGATTGCTGTGATGAAGGTAAGTAAATCTGGTTATGCCGAAGTTGTTAAAGCATCTGAGGCAGCCAAGCAAGATTTAAGAGCATTGGTGCAAGAGCATGATGCTTGGCTGAATAAAAAATCAAAGAAGCGGAAAAAGTAGTTTTTTTTATTGCCAATTAGCAAGTATTTGCATGCATTGTTGATTCATAGTTTCGGCGCGTTCATTGCTATCAGCTTCATTGTAACAACGTAGCTCAGGAGCATTGCCTGATGGACGCAGATGTACCACTTCTTCTGAATCAAAGGTGATGCGAACGCCATCGGTATTATCAATACAATCAATCCCACCAAACATATCACCAAACAAAGAGCTGGCAGCAGCGATATTTTGTTCTGATGAGCTGCTTTTTAAAGGTGATAGTTTTTCTTCACTAAGCTCTGTTGGGAAGTTTTTTAAGCGACCGCTGGCTGTGAAGCGTTGGGGCAGGCTTTGTAATAACGCTGAAATAGAGATGTTTTTCTGGCTTGCCATAAAAAGAATTGCCAGAGGTACAAGGATAGCATCGCGGGTAGGTAGTGCGCTTAGAGTTTTGCCTTCAATGCAAATATCACTGGCAGTTAAAAAACCACCATTGGCTTCATAACCGACAACATGCTTGAAACCCTGTTGTAAGGCACTGTTCATAGCTTCAATGACAAAGGGTGATCCAATGCGGGTGCGGGTGATATGCTTAAACCAGCCGCTTTTTTCAATGGCGCTGTTACAACTCACAGGTGTCGCAATGGATTGTGCTTTGAGGTGTTTGGCACATAAAATACCTGCCACATCACCGCGTAACCAGTTGCCAAATTCATCGCTAATCAGTGGGCGATCGCCATCACCATCAGCGGATACCACGCAATCAATATCATATTTATCTGCCCATTGTTTGGCTAACTGCACATCTTCGGGGCGAATGGCTTCAGTATCGACTGGTAAAAAGAGCTCTGAGCGAGCAAGTCGGATGACCTTTGCTCCCAAACCTTCAAATATTTCTCCAAGCATATCGCGGGCAACGGTGGAGTGTTCGTATATTGCTACAGTTTTATTTTGGAAACAGTTGTTAGGAAAGAAATCAAGATAGCGTTGCACAAACATGTTGTAGGCATCATTGATTGCTGCGGATAATGTGAAAGGCGTGCGTGCATTGCCATCGTTATCAAAACAATCAGATGCGATTTTAACGGTTTGTGCGCCCATGCTTTGCTCATCATCCTTGAGAATTTCACCTGTGGATTTATAAAATTTAATGCCGTTACGATCATCAGGAATATGGCTGCCTGTCACCATGATGCAGGGGATGTGTTGAGACATTGCATAACAGGCGATAGCAGGGGTGGGGATAAGTCCGCAATATATTGGCGTATAACCACTATCGTGGATTGCCATGCCTACTGCTGCTAAGATTTTTGGTGTGCTGGCGCGATAATCACCTGCAATAGCAATAGAGGCATTTGCGTTTAAATCTTTGATATGCTGAAGGTGCTGAATAAAGGCGAGTGTGTAGGCATAACATACTTCATCGGACATATCCGAGACCAAACCTCGCGCACCACTGGTGCCGAATTTCACACCGCTTTGTTGCATAAGTGCTGCTATTTGGACATCTTTATATTGTTGAATCATATTTTCCTTTTTGTAAGTTGCTTATGCAGGTTTCTTTGATTTGAAGTTGGAAACCATAGAAGTTAAATACAACCTTGCAATCAAAATATCAGCCGTTAGAAAGCTTTGTTATGTATAAACTATTGCTTTTACCTTTACTTTTTATTTCACAACTTGTGTATGCTGTTGAATTTGATATTTATCAATCCGATTACAAACCTCTAAATATAGCTTTGATGGTTGATGCTTCGTCTGATCAAATGAAGCAACAAGACTTGTTAAATTATGTGATCAAACATGATTTGGAATCAAGCCAATCATTTCACGCGCTTAATGCTGCGGGTTTCCTTGCCTCGCCAGATGAGGTGTTTCAGCACCTAGATTATGATGATTGGCGTATTATTGGTGCAGATGTATTGGCACTTTGCAAATTAACCGAGAAAGGTGGGTTATGGCATGTTGAATTACAGGTTCATCAACCGTTTCAAGGTAAACAGCTGTTAAAACAGAGCTTTGAGGTGAAAAAAGATGCCTTGCGCAGCTTGGCTCACCAGTTGTCTGACCATATTTATCAGGCGGTATTAAATATTCCAGGGCATTTTTCAAGTCAGCTTCTTTATGTTACCAAACATGGTGACAAGTCGGATTTGATGTATATGGATCAGGATGGTTACAACCTTCAACCTGTTGGCACTGATTTTACTCTTTTGTTATCACCAGATTGGTCCCCTGATGGGCGTTTTGTGGCATTAAATACCTATGTGGGGAACCGTCCACGTCTTGAATTTTTTGACCTAGTAACAGGGAAAAGAAATACCTTTGGTAGTTTTCATGGTTTAAATAGTACCCCTGAATATTCGCCAGATGGTCGTTTTATAGCTGCAACATTGTCTTGGACGGGGAATTCAGATATTCATATTTACGATATAAAATCGAAGAAGTGGCGACAGTTTACCCATTATCATGGTATTGATACCACGCCGACATGGTCTGCCGATGGTAAGTGGATTGCATTTGCTAGTAATCGTTCTGGCTCCCCACAAATTTATCGTAAAGCATTGGCAGGTGGAAAAGCGCAGCGTATTAGTTTGAAAGCATCGTATAATACCTCGCCAGTCTGGTCGCCGAAGGGTGATCGCATTGCCTTTATTACCAAGAAAAAATGGGAGTATGCCTTGGCAACGATGCGCGTGGATGGCTCGGATGTTCGTTATTTGGCAACGGGTCAGGAAATTGAATCACCATCATGGTCACCCAATGCTCAGATGCTACTCTATTCGGCAGAAGATCACGGTATAAGACGTATTTACCGTGTGCCAAGCTGGGGTGGTAAGCCTGTACCTATTACAACTGCAAGCCATGATGCATCCGATGCAGCTTGGTCAAGAGATTAACAAAGCTAGGCTGTGGTCTGTGAAGCTTGTTTTTTTGTGCTATGAATAGGTAGAGTAAGTAAATGAAACTGGACACTTCTGCAACTTTGGTGTTCAATACAGGCAATTATTAAGCAGGGTGAAATTCGGGAGGAACGGATGAAATTGAATAAACTATTTTTTGTAGGGCTAGCTTCGGTTGCTTTGATGGCTGCAGGTTGTGCTAAACATGAAGTGAGTACGGATGGTGCTACAACGAAACATGCTGCGGCAACACATTCTGTAAAATCAATGGCTTCTAAGCCTGCTTCAAGTTCAGTTTATTTTGCATTTGATAGTGCAGACTTGGATGCTGCTGGTAGCGCGACTTTGGATGGTTATGCGGCATGGTTGAACGATCATGGTGCAGTGACTGTAACCATTGAAGGCAATTGCGATCAACGCGGTAGCCGTGAATATAACTTGGCATTGGGTCAGCAGCGTGCTGATAGTGTTAAAGCTTATTTGGTTGCGCGTGGTGTAAGTGCAAGCCATATTGATACAGTATCTTTTGGTGAAGAGCGTGCTGCTTGTTCTGGAACAGGTGAAGCGTGTTGGGCGCAGAACCGTCATGCGGACATTGTTAGCCGTTAAACCATTGCAGGTGTCGAATACTAAACAGCCA
>JALUXZ010000230.1 GCA_027018935.1 Mariprofundaceae bacterium | reverse complement strand
ATTTAGATGCAAATACAGATGTCATTCCCGCGCAGGCGGGAATCTACACGCCGCAAGAAGATAACTTCTTGATGGATTCCCGCATGCGTGGGAATGACAAGGATCAACCATGATGTCATCGCTTATTATTTCCGTGCAATTGGCACTGGTGACCACATTGATTTTGTTGCTTGTAGCCTTGCCATTGGCGTATGTCTTGGCATTCAAGTCATTTAAAGGCAGAACGATGTTGGAGGTGTTGGTGGCATTACCATTGGTCTTGCCGCCTACGGTGTTGGGCTATTATGTGTTGTTGTTGATTGCACCTGATTCGATGTTGGGTGGGCTTTGGCAGAGCTTGTTTGATAGCTCTTTGGCATTTTCATTTTCAGGCATGGTGGTTGCATCTGTATTGTATTCATTGCCTTTTGCCGTACAGCCTATGCAACAGGCATTTCGCGCCATTCCGAAACGTTGGTTGGAGCTTGGCAAGGCTCAAGGCATGCATATGAAACATAGCCTATTAAAAATTATTCTTCCCGCATCGAAAGGCGGCATACTTGTCGCAGCGGCACTTTCATTTGCGCATACTATGGGCGAGTTTGGTGTGGTATTGATGGTCGGCGGCTCAATTCCAGGTGAAACCAAGGTTGCCAGTATCGCGCTCTTTGAAATGGTTGAAATGCAGCAACAATCTGAAGCCTGGATGTTGGCTTTGATTCTTTTGGCATTGTCTTTTGTGATGTTGTTAGTGGTTTATAGTGTGAATCGATCAGGATTGCATATGGGGGTGATGAAATGACCCATGAGATTCGCTTAAATACACAGCGCGGCTCACTTTTTTTGGATGTGCATACAGAATTTGCCAATGAAATGGTTGTTATTTCAGGTGAGAATGGGGCAGGAAAAAGTACACTTTTGCGTTGTATCGCAGGCTTGGAAGATGTTTCAGGTCAAATTTTTATGCATCAGCAGCATTGGTTGGATAGCAGTGCTGGATTTGTGTTGCCCATAGAGCAGCGAAAGCTTGGTTTTGTTTGGTCAGAAGCGGTGTTGTTGCCATGGTTAACGATTGAAAAGAATATCGTTTTGGGCGTGGATGAAGAAGATTTTGTGTGGTTTAAGCAGCTTGTTGAGCAGTTGGAAATAAAGCATTTACTCAAGCGTAAACCTGATGTTCTTTCCACAGGTGAGGCGCAGCGTGTTGCATTGGCGCGCGCCATATATCGTAAACCGAGCATATTGTTGCTTGATGAACCATTTTCAGCACAAGCACCCGATATTAGGGCAAGGTTACGCCAAGTTTTGCAACGCCTGCAAAAGCAGTTGCAGATACCTATTATTTTGGTCAGCCATGATGTGGAAGATGCCAACGTATTGGCGCAGCAGCATTGGCGAATGCGAGAAGGAAAATTGATGGTGTCTATAAATCGTCATTCCCGCGCCACCCCAGGGTGTACTCTCTGCCTTTGGCATTCACCTAAAGGCGGGAATCTAAAAGAGAAGAAGGTAAATCATGAGTGAATTAACCCATTTCAATCAAGCAGGGCGCGGGCGTATGGTGGATGTGTCGGATAAAGAAATCACCACACGCATTGCCATTGCCAGCGGTGAAATTCACATGCTGCCAAATACGTTGCAGCATATCCAACAAGGCAAACTCAAAAAAGGTGATGTGCTCGCCATTGCCGATGTCGCAGCCATCATGGGGGCGAAAAAAACACCTGATTTGATTCCTATGTGTCACCCTTTGATGCTGTCGGGCATTGATGTGTCATTTTCAGAATTGACGGAAGCCTGCGGCTTAAAAGTTGAAGTATCGGTCAAATGCAAAGGTGAAACAGGTGTGGAAATGGAAGCTTTGACTGCGGTAAGTGCGGCATTGCTTACCATCTATGATATGTGCAAAGCAGTGGATAAAGGCATGCGTTTAACGAACATCCAGTTGGAAGAAAAAACTGGTGGTAAGTCGGGCGATTTTAAGCGGTAGAGTTCATTCTGCCGTTGACTTTTTTGTAAAATAAAAGGAATATTATCCGATAATAATAGGAGAATAGCGATGAGTAAAGCAAGGTTTACCTCCAGCGAAATGCTTTCTGCAACGGATTTATCCAAAAAAACAAGTTCAATCCTTACAGAGCTATCTGAGCAAAAGCATGATAAATTTGTCATTGTCCGCAATAATCAACCTAATGCTGTGCTATTGTCTTTGTCTGCTTATGAATCACTGCTAGAAGATATTGAAGATTTACAGCTTGCAAACATAGCCAGCGAAAGGTTGGAAAGCTTTGACCCAGTTACTGCCACTGCACATGAGGATATGAAGCGTAAGTACGGATGAGTTGCGAATGAAGCAAAGATGGAAGGTTTTGTATCATCCAGAGGTTGATAAAGATTTAAAGTGCATTGGTAAAAGCAGGGCAAAAAGAGCTATCAAGGCGATTGATGCAAAACTAGTCACCGAACCTGAAACCTTTGGCGCACCGTTGCGCAAGGGTTTAGCGGGCTTACGCAAATTAAGGGTGGGTGATATTCGCATTGTGTATCGGATAGAAAAAGAACGTATTGAAGTGTTGGTGATTACGGTTGGTAAGCGGGCAGATGGTGATGTGTATAAGGTTGCTGGTTTGCGTAAAGATACGGGATGATGAGTGGATACGTCTCCATATCTTCAAGGTGTATTGGTGAGTTTTACGAGTACAAGGGCTTGTACTTGAGGATTGGTTTTAGGGGTAGATATGCAAGTTGAAGTGATTGAACAAGATGGTGAAAAGTTTGTTATTATTCCTGATAATGTATTAGGTGAGTGTAATATTAAAGATGTGCTAGATATATCAGTTGAAAATAATTATATCGTGCTTAAGCCTGTGGTAAGTCAAAAGAAAGGGTTGCCTTGTGAATAAGGGTGAGACTGAAGCTCCAGATGCTCAACTTATTTATGAGGAAAATAAAGTTGCTTTCAAAAGAGATCCATCTTTATGGCTTGACCTTGTAAGTGAGATTTGGCGTAAAGAACATGCAAACGAAGAAAAAATAGCAGGTAAGCTACTAGCATTGGTTAATCATGATTATGATATATTTACACTCGCAATCAATGCGATTAATAAAGAAAATAGCGATACTTTTAATATACTCCATGTTGTAGGTGCTTCTTTCCCATATTTAGATGAGGTCAATTTAGATGGGCTAGTGAAGCTTTGTATCACTCAATACCAGCATACTAAAAACGATATGATGTCAGGAATGCTTTATAACGACCTTGAACCTATTTTAATTGGTAATAGCGACCATTGTATTTTCTTGCATGAAAAAATACGAAGAGAACCACGTGAAGAAATTCAAGGGCTTTACCAAGTTGCGATGTATTCTCTTGTGAAATCAAACCCAGAACAGGGAATACAGTTACTTTGTGAAGATGCAACGAGTTCAGAGGCTCTTTTGCAAAGGTTTGCAGTATGGGCTATAGGTTTATTGTTATCACGGAGTCAAGTTCCTAGCTCTCACATCCAAGAAACAGAAAAAATTATATTAAACAATATATCGAATGAAGATGAAAGTATTCAAAATACAGCCATCCAAGTTTCTGCTAAGTGCCTAATGGTCACAAACGCATTTGATAAATCCTTAGAAAGATTAGCAATAGATTCAAGTCAAACAACTTTATGCGCTATCGCAGAAAAACTTTTTATAAGCTTTAAAGAAATAAAAGATGATAAAAACTTTGAAAAGTGGGCGCGCTTATTGTGCCAAATTGTCCCTGAATATAGAGGTGGTGTGGATAACTTCGATTATGTTCTTGGATACCTGATAGAAGACCCTTCTAAAAGAAATCTGGCTGTTGAATTATTAACATCTTGGGTAATTCAACATGGGCAAAGTACAAGGCGAGGAAGCATATTAGTAGTAAAGCTGTTTGATTCAACGGTGCATGCAATTTTTAAGTATCCTGAATTAATATCTCAAGTTATTACCGATTGGTATTTAATGGATGATATACAGTTAGCTGTAGCAGCAACAGATATTTTGGGTGAAATAAGTTTAATGAAAATAAAGGCTGTTTCTTTTGACTCAACTCGATTGGATTCATTGGGGCAAGATGAATTGATTTTCCTTGCTAGGAGGATGCTCGGTTATATTTCAAGTGAAGATCATCTTTTTTCATTGGTAAACTCATTGCTGGACACTGAAAATGCAAAAGTACGAACATTTCCTATTGTGAAAGGACTATTTGTTAATGAGCTGGGGGAAGATTACCCAAGTTCAATTGTTGATTTTTTAGAGGATGAAGAAAAATCCGAACCTGATTCAGATAAACAAGCATTGTATGTTGATATTATTCAAACAATAAAAGGTAGAATGTCTGAGTTGGATAGCTTACCACGGCTTCTTGAATTACAACCCAACCCTGATCTTGAGCGAAAGTTCGCTAGTGCTAGAGCAAAACAAATGAGTATTGCGATGGCAGAAGCTAATAAAGGCTCCATAGTTGAAATGATTGCCACAAAGATACCTATTAAAGCAGGACTTGGAACCTTTAGTCATAGAGATGGAGGTTATTCAGATCCTTCATATTTACAGTCATTTTCTACCTCAATATCTATTCCAAGACGAACTGTAATAGATGAGGTGGGTTTAGAAATTCAGGCCTACATGATGAGAGATGTCAAAAAGGGGGAAGAATGAGACTTATTATTTCCCAATATTTACACTCCCTTAAAGAGAGAGATGAATTTGATGCATTGCTGCCTGATCTTTTATTGGCAATGGGCTATGTACCAGTATCGC
The DNA here is from genome assembly GCA_027018935.1 of Mariprofundaceae bacterium. GTDB lineage: Bacteria > Pseudomonadota > Zetaproteobacteria > Mariprofundales > Mariprofundaceae. Next base: position 2,321 of record JALUXZ010000230.1, on the reverse strand, counting down.
GCCCTCAAACGGGTGTTAGGCAATTTGGTGTAGACTTAGCTGCAACTGGCGTGGCTGAGGATGGAACCAAGGAATTATTGTTATTGGTTATTAAGCAGGGAGATGTTGGACGAAACAACTGGGATTCTACTAGTCCTCAATCTGTTAGACCTAGCCTAAATGAGGTGTTGGATGTCTATCTCAAAAGTCACATCGAACCAGCTCATCAAAGCTATAGAAAGAAAGTTATTCTTGCTACTACAGGTGATTTAAAGCAGGACACTCAGCTTAACTGGGATAGTTATACGCAAACGAATGTAGATAAAGCATGTTTTGAGTTTTGGGGTGGTGATGAAGTTGCTAGACTTGTTGAAAAGCACCTTCTTGATGAACATATTTTTAAAGAAGAAGACCGAAAAGACCTTAGGAAAGCACTCGCATTGGCTGGAGAAGTGAGTTATGAGCAAGGTGATTTGCATAGGTTGTTTTTACGGCAGTTAGGTTTAACTCAAAGCGGAGAATTAATAGAACAAAAAGGAAGTGTAAAAGAGCTCATTAAAGGGATTCGGGTTGTAAGTTTAGCAGCACAAGTTTTTGCGCGTTGGTCTGAAGATGAAGGTAATTTAAAGCAATCTCTAATTGCGTCAGAGCGTGCAATGCTCTGGGTGTGGCATCGCATTCAACTTTGCTCTCAAGAAAAGGAAAAAGAGAAATTAACTCAAGAGTTTACACCTGTATTTAGGGCTTATTATCGAATAGCTGATGAATACTTTAAAAAGATTCAAAAGCATCTATATATCAGAGATGGACTGTCAGGTTATAGTAGAGAAAATGCGTCTTTTTCTTTGGCTATTTTTGAACACATTGGTTTAATCGCAACTGTTGGGTTAAATCACCTGTTGAGCACAGTGATTAATAATGAGCGCGTTGAAGAGGAAGCTAATAATGCCAAAGCAGTTGCTGACGGCTTAATTGCAATGCTTCGTAATAATCCAGCTTCTGGCTCACCGCGTTTAGATGAGAATGTCGTAGATATTTCGTTAGCTCTTTTATTACTTGTAACTACGGGTAATATCAATGAGGCAAAAGAATGGTTAACTGAACTTATCAAGCGAATTGACTTTACCTTGAAATCAGGAAGAAACTTTCCAATTTGTTCAGATTCATTGGATGATTTGGTTGAGTTTACCGTATTTAATGACAAAGATTTTACTAAAAAAATGATGGAAATGTCTTGGATACTGCCAACTTTGGCTGGCTGGTCTGTGTTGCTTAATCATGAAAATGCATACAATGCCTTGGCTAAAAATAGCAAGAATCAATACCCTGAAATTTGCCTCCAGTTATGGCATCCAACTCAAGATGTTTCTAAGCACCTCTATTTTCATAATGCCTGTAGATATAATGGAGAGTCCGAAGCTCCAATCTCTCTTCCTGATACAATGACTGAATATAGGAATCAAATGAAAGGCTTGCTGGAATTGGAGAAGTTTGATGTTCTTAAATCGTCGCTTGGGTTTAGTAATGGTTTAGGCATGATTGATTTTATAGCATATCGCCATTTCCGAACTCCAGTTGCACCATTTCTTTATTATAAAGTAGGTGGTCTTAGGGAAGAGTTAAATGATTAAGATTTTACTTTTCGGGCAAATTGCAGAACAAGTTGGTTGTAAAAGTATGGAAGTGGCAAGTGGAAAAAGCCTTGCTGATATAATTGCAGAGGTGGGATACGCTGACACTTATCCACTTTTGGTGGCAGTGAATCAGGAGCAGGTTCAAGACATGGATTATATTGTGCAAGATGGTGATGAAGTGGCGTTGATGCCGCCGTTTTCGGGTGGATAAGGAATATGTCAACGCAAAGTGGAAATGTCCGTTTTTGCTTATTCGGTTGTGGGTTTAGCTAATATTTCGATATAAAAGGATTCTAATTTTTGCTCTTCAATGGCATTGATACATTTAGAAATATCGCTGACTTGAATCACTTTGGCATCTTCAAGCGTAGCACCAAATTTACAGTCGAAAGCCCAAGATAATGCCCCTTTGGGTAATTCTTTTCTAAGTTCTCTTTTAATGTATTTTTTAATATCGCAGCGTACACCTTCAACAAGTCTGGCATATTTGGTTTTTGGGTGTGTGAGCTTAAATGTTTTTTTCATGGTTTATCCTAGAACATATCGTTAAACAGGTATGATGTTTTCCGAACAGTATCATGAACCAACCACTGTTTCAGCTTACGTAGATTTCACTCAGAAACACTTAAGTCATTGATATATTGATATAAACTATGGTTTAATGTATCCTAAAGTGCATATAAAGCAGGGATTTATTGCCAAAAGGTT
>JALUXZ010000229.1 GCA_027018935.1 Mariprofundaceae bacterium | reverse complement strand
CGCAATAAGATTCAAAAATATCCGACCCCATACCTGCAACATCACCCACATTATCGCCCACGTTATCAGCAATCACACCAGGGTTTCGCGGGTCGTCTTCGGGAATACCAGCTTCTATTTTACCCACTAAATCCGCTCCCACATCAGCACTTTTAGTAAAAATACCGCCACCCACGCGAGAGAATAACGCCACTAAAGATGCGCCCATACCAAAGCCATGAATCGCATGTGCTGTCTCAGGGTCGCCGCCAAAGAATAAGTACAGCGTACCCAGCCCTAAAAGTCCCAAGGAGGCTACAACCAAGCCCATAATTGAACCGCCATAAAAGGCGACAGTTAACGCCGATGCGGTGCCACTTGTATGAGCCGCCTCAGTGGTACGAACATTGGCACGGGTTGCTGCAAACATGCCAAAATAACCAGCCAATGCCGAACACCCTGCCCCAACAAGAAAGGCAATCGTGGTATTCATTCCCAAACTCAATGCCAGAAGCACTGCGACCACAAAAACAAATATACCTAAAACTGAATATTCACGTTTTAAAAATACCATCGCCCCGACATGAATAGACTCGGCAATGCTCACGGCCTTGCCTTCACCTGTCGCATAACTTAAAACAACGCGATATAATGCAAAGGCGCACAACAGACCAATCACACCTAAAATAACTGGAATCATTGTTTGCATCATTATTTCCTCCCCAGAAAACATACTTGCTAGCGTAATACCCTAAGCATATCAATGATAAACATAAAAAAAGGCGACTGATTTCTCAGTCACCTTTTTATTCTACATATCACAAAAAATTAACACTTAGCCTTTATAGCGTGCAATCGAATCCATAATTTCTTTCTTGGCTGCAGCTACATTTTCCCAATCATGAACTTTAACCCATTTACCTTTTTCCAAATCTTTATAATGCTCAAAGAAATGTTTTACCTGATCTTTCAAAAATGCTGGCATACCATCAATATCAGTCACATCTTCATAAATTGGCTTAATCTTACTTACAGGCACTGCCAACACCTTGGCATCCAAACCAGCTTCATCTTCCATCATCAACACGCCAACAGGGCGGCAAGGAATCACACAACCAGTAATCAACGAAAATTTACATGCCACCAATACATCCACAGGATCACCATCATCTGACAATGTGTTTGGAACAAACCCATAGTTGCATGGGTAATGCATGGCAGTATGCATAAAACGATCAACATAAAATGCACCTGATTCTTTATCTAACTCATATTTCACAGGGTCAGCATGCTGCGGAACCTCAATAATCACATTAATGTCTTCAGGTGGGTTATTACCTGCTGGGATCTTACTCACATCCATACTGGACTCCTTTTAAGTAAATAAAAAATAATAGTAACTATTCAGCATAGTTATAAATTGGTTCGTATCTATTCAGATTGCCGCTGATTTGTTCGAGACCACCAACAGTAGGCGCTTTTAGGCGAGGCAGAAAAGCGCAACTTACTGCTGTAAGTGAGCATTTTCTAACGCAGGTATCGGGCGAATCGGTGGTGAGCTGAATAGTTACAAATAATATTCGCTGCATTGTAGGAGTGAAAAACACAGGCACAAGCGAAAACACACGCTACACTTGCTGTATGATTCGTATTTCCATTACCAAGCAAAGGCTTTATCACCGCAATATTGCAGGTGTTTGGCACACTTACCCCGTTTCAACTGCAAGCAAAGGAGCAGGAAATCAAAAGGAAAGTTTTCAAACCCCACTTGGCAAACACCGTATCTGCCAGAAAATTGGTAACCATGCACCCATCATGACAGCCTTTCGGGCTCGTCAGCCTGTAGGCATCTATCAAAAAGGCACGGATGATCCAAATAAAGACTGGATTCTCAGCCGTATTTTATGGTTAACAGGCACACAAACAGGCATCAATAAACGCGGTCATGTTGATAGCTATGAACGCTACATTTATATCCATGGAACCCACGAAGAAGAACACATTGGTACACCCGCCTCACACGGCTGCATTCGCATGAAAAACAATGATATTATTCACCTTTTTGAGCGTTGTGATATTGGCGAATCGGTTATCATTGCTCCCTAATCATTAAAAAAACGGCTACCCGAAGGTAGCCGTTTAAATAAACATCAAGAAGTAACCAAGAAGGGAGGTGCTGCTTACTAAAATACTAAATCTCAGGGAGTCACGACACTCGAAGCACTGCCATACACTGTAATACCTACTGGCCCTAAACCTGAAGCAAAAGGAGAGCCCGCAATAGCAGTCGGCTGTCCTGTTGTCTGATTAATCGTATAGGCCGATATATTATCCGAATTGTTATTCGTCACATAGAGAACCTTGCCAGCTGAATCAATAGCAGAATGACTTGGTAATGCTCCTGTAGTATTACCGAAGAAGCTCAGAGTCAGTGCGCCTGTCGTTTGGTTAATCGCATAGACCACTACATCATTCGCACCACTTGCTGCCACATAAGCAAACTTACCCAATGGATCGATAGTAACAGACCTTGGCGATGTCGCCCCTGTAAAAGGGGCACCCATTGAGGTCAACGCACCAGTAGTCTGGTTAATCGTGTAGCCAGATATGTTATGAGAAGACGCATTTGCCACATAAGCGAACTTACCCAATGGATCGACAGTAATAGAGCGCGGGGTTATTCCTGACGCTATAGCCGCACCTACAGAAGTAAGAGCCCCAGTTGTCTGGTTAATCGTGTAGGCTGATATACTATTAGAACTAGTATTCGTTACATAAGCAAATTTACCTGATGGATCAATACTGAGCCCATTTGGAACTAATCCTGTTGCAAAAGGTGAGCCTGTTATAGCTGCCAGCGCACCTGTGGATTGGTTAATCGTATAAGCAGATACGCTATCCGAAGTAGCATTGACCACATAGACAAACTTACCCGAAGGGCTAATCTCAATAGCACTTGGACCTGAACCCGCCGCAAAAGGAGATCCTGTGATAGCCGTTAAAGCTCCTGTACTCTGATTAATCGAATAGACGTATACATCATTTGAACCATTATTTGTTACATAGGCAAACTTCCCTGCTGTATCTACAGCAATGGAGTCTGGCGATGTCCCCGATGCAAAAGGCGAGCCTGCCACCGCTATAAGCGCGCCTGTACTCGAGTTGATCGTATAGGCAGATATATTATTCGAGCTATTATTCGCGACATAAACAAATGGTTTCCCTGTCGTCGCGGTGGTACCACCGCCACCACCACAACTTGCCAGCAGCAACAATAAAGGTGCTGCTATAATTTTACATATAAATTTCATGAATTCCTCCAATATTTTGCCCTTTAAAAGGTGCGAAGAATTGTAATGGCTATTTTTACCTCAGATACGACCTCATCAGGTGGTATCCGTTACCCGATTCGGTCTATACTCTCCCCCTCACAATCAAAAAAGGAGCGAGTGCATGACTCTGAGTGAAACGAAAAGCATCGTGATTATTGAAGATGATGTGCATGTTGCAAGTCAACTTCAGGCATTTATTAATGCCAGTGATATGTTTTCTTGTATGCAAGTGTTGCATACATTTCACTCTGGAAAGAATTTTCTAAGCTCCAACAGCCCAGACATCCTTTTGGTTGACATCAATCTACCTGATGGAAGCGGCATTGATTTAATTCGATTTGTCACAACAACCCATCATCAAACAGAATCGCTTGTGTTATCACTGTATGGTGATGAAGGGCATGTAATAGAAGCTATTGAAGCAGGCTCTGCGGGTTATCTTCTTAAAGATGGCAATTATGAGGATGTCATCTATGCCTTGCATGAATTGGTAAAGGGCGGAGCACCGATTAGTCCTATGATTGCTCGCTCATTGCTCACACATTTTGCAAGCATACCCAAGCCTCAAAAAGAGCCTATCCATCAAGTTCAACTGACAAAAAAAGAACATGAGATACTGGTATATTTTTCCAAAGGGTTCAATCGTATCGAAATTTCCAATTATCTGGGTGTAAGCATCAATACCGTGGGTGGACATGCCAAAAATATTTATAAAAAGTTTGCAGTGCACAGTCAAGGTGAAGCAGTTTTTGAGGCAGTACAACAGGGTTTGATACAACTTGATTGATATATTAAACAATAAATCAAAGCGAGCTTCCGCAGCACTACTCAGCATACTAACCTTAAGCATCTGCATCTGGATGATAAGCACTTCTCTCAAACCAGTATTAACCATTCCAGAACAATTAAGGCTAACACATGGCGAATGTGCTTTTATTGAATCTTGGCGTAACGGGAGCTTCTTAAAAGGCACTCCGTCACCGACAAGCCTTGCTTGGAAGCCCTGCACATTACCCGATGCCTGGGAGCTTACACACCCAGATAAGGGGGGTGATGCCTGGTACCGTTTTTCATTACCAAATACAACCAACAGTGAGGATAAAGCTCTTTTCCTAGCTTCTTTTATGATGAATGCAGAGGCTTGGGTGAATGGTAAACATATCGGCTCTGGCGGGTCTTTTGAGGAGCCCATTGCCAACAATTGGAATCGTCCACTTTTTTTTCATGCCCCTACTTATGTATTAAATAAAAAAGGCAACACACTTGTCATTCATGTACGAGCCTACCCCAATGCAGGGGGCGGTCTAGGCTTGGCATATTGGGGTTCACCCACACTCTTACACCCTGCTTATTTGAATCAGAATGCTATTGTACACTATTTGGGTATTGGTGTTGTATCGTTATCATTATTGCTGGGAAGCATCTTTGGTATCCTATATATCGCAACAAGGCAAAAAAGTTTTCTCTACTTTTCCATCGCAAGTTTTTCCAGTTGTCTGTATGTGTTGGATCAATTTATAATATCCCCACCATTAACTCATCTTCATTGGGAAATTATTGTGCACAGCTCGCTGTATGTATCGCAATATTTCTTTTTGCTTTTTATGATTGACTGCCTACAACTCACTGATCGGCATATACACTGGTTTAAACATTTTGGCACAGCGCATATGATTATCAGTATTGCATCAATTCTACTTTGCTCTGAAATCAATGTACTTCCAGTATCCTCTTTTTGGCATGCCGTTGGATTACTCTGGCTACTGTATTTCACCATGATTCTTTATTACAAATGGATATATTCTGGCAACATCATGACTGCGCTGATTGCCTGTGCTATTTTCTTTGAAGGTATCTTTATGCTGGCAGACTGGTCGGCTTGGATAAATGCGCAAATAATACCACCCGTTATATATCCCATTGGACCGATGGCATTTGCATTGGTCGCTACAGTAATGCTGATATTGCGTTTTATTCAGGGTAGTCGTCAAGAAGAAGCTTTTCGTTTAGAATTAAAAGAATCACTGGTAAAACAAGAAATAGCCCTCAAAGAAAAACATGATGAAGTTATTCAATATGAACAACAACAAAGCATTCGCTATGAACAAGAACGAATCACACGTGAATTACATGATGGCATCGGCTCTCATTTATTGGGTGCAAAAAGCGTACTTGGCAGCGATAAAGAAATCGCCAAGCAATTGATTGGTGATGCACTGGATGAATTACGTGCGCTGATGGATTCGCTGGGCAACCATTCTGATTTACTCACCATACTTGGCATGATGCGGCAGCGTATGGAACGGCGGCTACAAGCCCAAAATATTACTTTTGACTGGCAAGTTTGGGAGATTCCAGAACACATGCATCAATCCCCCCAAGTGAACCATCACGTTGCACGTATCATTCAGGAAAGCATTGCTAATATTGAAAAACATGCCCAAGCCACCCAAATAACCCTTCGCATTAATCAATCAGGTATCACGGTTGCTGATAATGGCATTGGTTTTGAAGAGAAGCATGTCCCATCCGGGCGCGGGCTAACCAATATGCGCTGGCGTGCAAAACAAGCTGGTGCGAAACTTATTATTCTTTCTAACACAGATCGAGCAGGCACAAGCATCAGCTTGGCATGGGAAGCCTAAATATGCAGAAGACACGCGCAGTTATATTCTGAAATACCCTTCTTCTCCTAGGGAGGTGCTGATTAACGCAATGCATGGTGTCTATACGCCCAAAATCACCAATACCTGCGTTAGCCAACTTAGCAATAGCGGGGCTATTGCTTGCGCTTGCTGCCTTGGGGTTGAAAATTTTGAATCGCATATCCACTTATTCAGAGTTAATCAGCACCTCCATAGGGCACCTCGAAAAACCTCGCACGAGTTAAACGACGTTGATTTTCGCTCATAGCAAGGCGCAATGAAATGAGTCATAGCATCGCTATTGTCCATTTTATTCAACGCAGCTAGGGGTGAAAAGCACAAGTTTGGCGAAGTTTCGAGGTGCCCTAAAATATAACTACAGTAAAAAATACGTCGCCAAGCCCAAAAACGATAGAAAGCCAACCACATCCGTCACGGTCGTTAAAATCGTGCCCGAAGCCAAAGCTGGGTCAATATTCAAACGTTGTAAGGTGAGTGGAATCAATGCACCAGCCAAACCAGCCGCGCAAAGGTTGATTAACATCGCAGCCCCAATCACCAGCCCCAAAGAGATGCCAAATTGAGGGAACCAAAAAGATACAATGATACCTACAAGCAATGCAAAGGTTAGCCCCGTGAGCAGCCCTACAGAAGTCTCTTTGATGAGCGCGCGACGTTCGTTAGCAAAAGTCACACGTCCGAGCGCAATACCGCGCACAATCACTGTTAAGGTTTGCGTACCTGCAATACCACCCATACTGGCGACAATCGGCATAAGAATTGCCAATGCTACAATTTGTGAAATGGTTGCCTGAAATTGTGAAATCACAATCGAAGCGAGGATTGCTGTACCCAAGTTCACGGTCAACCAAACACCACGTCGCCATGCTGTAATACCAACAGGTTCCGCCAAATCATCCTGATCGGATAATGCCGCCAAACGATACATATCTTCGGTGGCTTCTTCTTGAATCACATCAATCACATCATCGGCTGTAATTCGACCAATCAACACGCCATCTTTATTCAAAACTGGCAAAGCTAAAATGTCATATTTTTCAAACACTTTAATCACATCTTCTTGATCTTGCTCTGGCAGCACACTGTGCAAGTCTGTTTCTGCAATATCCATCACCAACACATCAGGCTCAACAAATAACAAACGATGCAAAGAAAGCATGCCTACCAAGCGATCATCATCATCGACGATATAAACATAGTTAAGATTTTCGATGTCTTTGGACCATCTTCTTAAAACTTGCATGACTTTTTCAACTTTCCAATCATCACGCACCTTGAAAAGCTCGACCTGCATCAAGCCACCGGCAGTTTCTTCGTCATGCGCCATCAATGGCTCAATTTCACGACGTTCCTCTGGCTCAAGGGATTCAATCACCTCATCGGCAACACCCTTGTCCACAGCCTGTAAAATATCTGTGGCATCATCCGAATCCAAATGCTCAACAACATCACCAATTTCATGAGCCTCAAAATCAGCAAGAAGATCTTCCTGCATACCCTCTGGAAGTTCCAAAAGTGTATCGCCCAACAACACATCGGGAATGCACTGCATAAGCTCACGCCGCTGATCATCACTTTTACAAGCAAGAAGCAACTCTGCCAATTCCGTACTGTGCATACGTGCAAAGCTTTCAACCAAAGCCGACGGCTTAATTCTAGCTACAGCCAAAGCATCATCGACATGCAATCTTTCTAAATCTTTCGATGATTCAGCCATGAATGCTCCTTAAACCAATATAATGCGGCTTATGATAGACAATATATGGCAACCTGAACAGCTACAGTAATACACATAACGTGGCATATAACGATGCTTACGGCAGTATACGCCTCGCTATGAATCCACCTGTTACAAGCCCCTCACCCCATACTGGTTTGGCATGGCATTTAAGCCAAATTGCCTTATCAACCAAACAAAAAAAGACTGCTCAATTGCACGTTTACATCTGCCCTGACGTACGCAGTTATCGCCTATTAAGCGAAGAGTTGGCTTTCTTTCTACATGACCAGCCCGAACTTCTATGGCATTTCCCTGCTTGGGAAGTATTACCTTTTGACCGTGTTTCACCCCACCATGGTATTGTCGGCGAACGTTTTTCCACCTTGGGCCGCTTGCTTAATACCCCCAATCCGCAAGGTATTTTAATTACCGCTCTTCCTGCATGGCTACAACGCATTGCCCCACCCGAATCTGTTGCCGCGCATGTTTGGCAGCTCAAACAAGGTGAGCTGTTTGATGTCGCTATCATCAAAGAAAAACTTGCCGAAGCTGGTATGGTTGCGACCGAACGGGTACTAGCACAAGGTGAATTTGCAGCACGTGGTGGGCTTCTGGATATTTGGCCAGCAACTGAGAATCAACCATTACGCATTGATTTGTTTGGTGATGAAATTGAATCCATTCGCCACTTTGATCCTGAAACGCAGCGTTCAGGCGATAGTCTTAAACACTTTACATCTGTACCTGTACGTGAAGTGATTCTTGATAAGCAAGGTCGTGAAACCTTTGTTGCGGCATTTCGCGCCCGTTTTCCCCAACATCGCAAACATCCCATGACCACAGCCGTGCAAGCAGGTCGTCCGCATCCTGGCATTGAAGCCTTGTTGCCTTTCGCATACAAAAAAACAGCACGTTTTTTGGATTATTTACCCGATAACGCACATATCATCGCAGATGCGGATATTGAGATCCGCCGTGATGCCTTTGCTAATCAAGTACGTAGCCAGTTTGAAATGGTACGCGCCAGCTCCGAACCAACTATTTCACCACAAGAGTTATATGCCGTCGAAACCAAGGTTGAATGTGACAGTCTCGACATCACAAAACAAGTACAAACCGCTCCTGATTTGGCTGATTTTCAAAGCCATAAACAACCGCTGCATGCCCTGCATGAGCATCTACAAAGCATGCTTGATAATGGCTGGCGTTTGTTGCTCGTGGGACATGGCTTGGGTCAGCAAGAGCGCATGTGTGAATCCTTGTACACACTCCAATCAGAGATTACCCACTGCTCAGGTTTGCAAGATATACCAGTCAATGGCATTGCCACTGCCATTGGCAGCCTTGAAACAGGCTTTGCACTCAATAAAGAAAAAATACTGCTATTGACTGGGCGCGAATTATTGGGGCAACGCCTACCGCGCAAGCGTGGACGTGGCACGGTTATTTTACATGCTGATGCATTCACCTCCATTGCAGAACTCAAACTCAATGATCCTGTGGTGCATGAAGATCACGGTGTTGGGCGTTATCTTGGTCTTGAAAGCATGGATGATGACGGTGAGCAGAGTGATTTTATCAAAATTACTTATGCCGACAAAGCACAAGTATTTATCCCTGTTGAAGATTTGGATCGTTTGCACCGTTATACAGGCGATGATTCACCAACATTAAACAAACTCGGCACAGAAAAGTGGAAAAAGACCCGTGAGCGTGTACAGCGTGATTTATTGGCTATGGCACATGAGCTTATCGAAACCGAAGCCGAGCGTAGCCATGCCACACGCCCAGCCATTCATCTTGAAGGTGAGTTATTAGAACGTTACGAAGAGTTTTCGGCTCGGTTCCCCTTTGAAGAAACCGATGAACAAGCCGCTGCCATTGATGCAGTCATGGGCGATTTAGGCAAAGATAAACCTATGGATCGGGTCGTGTGCGGGGATGTTGGATTTGGCAAAACAGAAGTTGCCATGCGTGCGGCTTTTGTGGTTGCAGCGAGTGGCAAACAAGTCGCTATTCTCGCCCCTACTACCGTGCTTGCCAATCAACATTACAGCAGTTTTGCAGAGCGATTCTCTGGCTTGGGTCTCAAAGTTGAGCTTATTTCACGTCTGCAAGGCAAAAAAGACAGTGATCGTATTACACGTGAGCTAAAAAATGGTGATATTCGTATTATTGTTGGCACGCATCGTTTGTTATCCGATACTTTCATCTTTGCTGATTTGGGTTTAACCATTGTCGATGAAGAACAACGTTTTGGTGTGAAACACAAACAAAAGCTTAAAACCATGCATGCCAGTGTGGATTTGCTTACTCTCACTGCTACACCGATTCCACGCACCTTGCACCAAACCTTAGCAGGGCTTCGTACTGTCTCGATTATTAGCACACCACCCGCCGAGCGCGAAGCAATTCGCACCATGGTTTGCAGCTTTGATGTACATGTTGCCAATGAAGCGATTCGCCGCGAATTGTACCGTGGTGGTCAGATTTATTATTTGCATAACCATGTCAAAAGTATTGATCGCATTGCCAAACGCCTGCGCGAGCAAGTACCCGAAGCAGAAATCGGCATCGCGCACGGGCAAATGAGCCCTGCCGAGCTGGATAAACAAATGATGGATTTTTACGAAGGTCGATTGCATGTCCTTGTTTGCACAACCATTGTTGAATCAGGCTTGGATGTACCCAATGCGAATACGTTAATAGTCGAACGTGCAGACTTATTGGGTTTGGCGCAATTGCATCAAATTCGTGGACGTGTTGGGCGTAGTCATCGCCAAGCCTACGCTTATTTATTCACCCCCGATGCCAGAGCATTAAGCATCGATGCACGCGAACGCCTACAAGCCATTGCCGAGCATACCGAACTCGGAGCAGGTTTTTTATTGGCTCGGCAAGATATGGAAATTCGTGGTGCAGGAAACCTTCTCGGTGCAGAGCAAAGTGGCAAGATTGAAGATATTGGCTTGGATATGTACATGGAAATGCTTGCCGAAGCCGTTGCCGAAGCGCGCGGTGAAGCTAGCAAACCCAAACAACCACTGAACCTACGCAGTGGTGTAAGTGCGATTTTACCAGCTGATTATATTCCTCAACCGGGCGAGCGTTTGGCATTGTACCGTCGTATTGCCCGCGCTGATTCGGATCAAAAGATTACTTTATTGTTTGAAGAAATGACCGATCGTTTTGGCAAAATGCCAGATATTGCTCGCTTAACCCTAGAAGTTGCACGTCTACGTTGGCGTGGACAAGCACTGCAATTATCTGCCATGCAAAACCAAACAACAGGTATGCGTTTTCACTTTACTGCCAACTCACCGATTGACCCAGCAAGCATGATGATGCGTGTACAAAAAGAGCCAAATCGCTTTCGTTTAACACCTGATGGCAATTTGACCATGTTATGGAGCCATGATGATGCCCGCGCTCGTTTGAAAGACTGCATTGCCTTTATGGATGAGCTATTGGAGAGTAACGCCCCATGATACCAACACAAACACCAACATTATCCGAACCTGGTCTATTATTTATGGACATGGACTCCACATTGATTCAATGCGAGTGCATTGATGAAATCGCAGCTTTCTTAGGCATCAAAGCACAAATATCTGAAATTACTGAACGTGCCATGCGTGGTGAGTTGGATTTTGCGGCATCATTAACCGAACGTGTACAACTATTAACTGGTCTTGATGCCGATGTGTTGGAAAAAGTTTACCAAGAATGCATCGAGCTGACCGATGGTGCAGAAATATTGATTTCAACTGTGCAGGCACACGGCTGGAAAGTCGGTTTGGTATCAGGTGGTTTTACCTATTTCACCGATAAATTCCAAGCCCGTTTAAATCTCGATTTCACCCGCTCAAATGTTTTGGAAATCCATGATAATAAACTTACTGGCGGTATTGTCGGTGATATTGTTGATGCTGATTGCAAACGCCGTTGTTTAATCGAACAAGCCGATATTTTCAGTATTCCTATGCAGCAAACGGTTGCCATTGGTGATGGCGCAAATGATTTGCCCATGATTCATGCCGCAGGTCTTGGCATTGCTTTTCATGCCAAACCAACTGTACAAGAGCAAGCTGATATTGCCATCAATGATGGTGGGCTAGAGCAAGTTCTGCACTTCCTTCATTCGCCATCTTAAGAAGATACAGACAAGCTAAATGATGCGTCCAATCCATTTAGATGAAGGAAAATAGTCGTGACTCACGCACAATAGATGAAGCGAAGTCAAGCACAATATACCTAGAGTTTTATCATACAGGCATAAAAAAAGGGGGAAGACCAAGCCTTCTCCCTTTTTTCTTTCCAGCGTTTTATTTTTTACTATTAGAAGTGATATTCGCCTGTTAACACAATACCCCAAATCTTGGCTTTCGCATTCGTTCCCCATGTTGAAGGAATATCCACATCATTCCAGTATTGCACCCACTCCACACTCGCAGAGATTGTGTCTTGTAAAGAATAATCAACACCAGCACCATAACTGAAACCTGTTTTTGTTTCTGTTCTATTGAATCCCGCAGTATTGGTTCCTTTAAATTGAGCAGTCGTTGCCCCAGCCAGTGCATACACTTTGAAATCCGATGTTACTGGAAATTGCAACTTACCAAAATACGAAAAGAACGTTGGTGCTTGTAATGTTATCGTTGTTGCAGGCAAAGTCTGAGAAACCGAACCAGTGGCACCTATACGTACTTCTGCACCAAAATAATCTCCAATATCCGCTCCCAACTTGCCATATCCGCCAAAAGCCGTTTTCTTTACGCTGGTGCTTGTATCATTGTACTCTAAACCAAATGCACCTAAGCCCATACCTGCATAAGGGTGAATACTGCTACCACCATCCATGCCTTGTGCCTGTGCACTCATTGCAGGGAATATTGCCATCGCTAATATAAGTGCGGTGGTATAAATGTGTTTTTGCATTGCCTTCCTCCTTAAAAAGATGCGAAAAACGATATTCGCAAGCTATTATAGGTCAATAGCTTCTTCGGTAACTGTGTCTAATTAACACACTTTTTATGAGTGAATTAACCTTATGGACTGACTATACCAATCATACAGCAAAGATTTTTTGTACTGAATAGCAGAGAAGGCCGCTTTGCAATAAGCAAAACCATACATTTATTGATTTAGCTTTTTTGATACTCATGGCATCCGACGTACAAGATCATGTACTGAAAGCACACGATCAATAAACAATACCCCATCCAAATGATCCAACTCATGTTGAATCACTCGCGCTTCAAAGCCCGTTGCCGATAGCTCATGGTATTCACCCAGTAAATCTTGGTAACTCACCGTTACTTTTTTCGAACGTGATACTGTCGCCACCCACTCAGGCACAGACAAACAACCCTCACGGCCCAAAGCTTTGCCCGATTGATATGTAATTTCTGGATTGACCATCAATAAACGACCGTGGTTTTTACACGAATATTGTCCCAAAGAGCAATCTACAGTCACAATACGAAGCATCTCACCCAATTGTGGAGCCGCAATACCGACACCACCAGGACCTTGCTCCATAGATAGCTGCATTGCTTCAACGATTTCTTTTAATGCTCCATCGAAGACTTTTACTGGTTTTGATTGTTGACGTAAACGACTATCTGGAAGCGTTAGAACTTTCTTCAATGTCTTGCACCCCACTTACAGAATAGCACCCTCTAGGGCATGTACTTGAATATCTACGCCCAATTCTTTCGATGCATTAGCCAAAGCCTGCTGCATCACATCCACATGTTCACCGCCCACAGCTTCCAATGCCATCATATACATATTACCCTGCTCACTTTCACGGGATTGTGTTGACACATCGACAATCGACACATCCAAAGAAGCCAAAACATCAGATACTGCATGTACAATACCTGGTTTGTCCGCACCTGAAACAGTAATCACACAATCAGGCTCTAATGGCACATGATTGACTTCATCTTCTAATAATTGCTGTGATTGAACTGTCAAACCAGTGCGTTGCTCAAGCTCTGCCAAAGAGGCCTTCAACTCGCCCAAACTGCTATTCACATCCAAATTCACAATCAGCATCATGGTAAAACGGCCACGCAATGCAGTCATCGATGAATCTTCAATATTGGCATGAATATTTAACAATGACTCAGCTACGTCACGTACAATACCCGCACGTTCATGACCTGAAATAGATAATAAAATATGCATCACCCCTCCTTTAAAAAACTTAAACTTAAGCGTCTAGCTATTCAGATTGCACTTGATTTGCCCGAGAGCTGAAGGCTAGATTGTGAAAGAAACTCCACATCCACATTCACCTTTCTTATTCGGATTATGGTATACAAAAGCCGATGATAAAACATCTTTCTGATAATCAACCTGTAAACCCGCCAATGCCTTGGCATACGAATCCTTATCAACATACAAAGAAAAACCATCAAATTCACGCACCAAATCACTATCAAGTGGCGCATCAGCATAATCCATAACATACTCAAGACCTGAGCAACCAGCCTCGCGCACCGATAAATGCACGGCCTTCTTACCTGCATCAAGCAATGATTTTTTCAATTGCTCACAGGCTGCATTACTCAAAGAAATATCCACATTATTTAATGTCATTTAAAGACCCGCCATATGTTTTAATAAACCACGAATACGCACCAATTCATCTACTAATGCCGACGCATCATCTTCCGTATGCTCAATACCAAAGCTCACCCGTAAACTACTGCGCGCAGCACGCTCATTGACACCCATCGCTTGCAATACATGCGAAGGTTCACGTTTGCCCGATGAGCATGCAGAACCCGATGCCACGGCAAAGCCAGATAAATCAAGCTGCATCAAAAGCGTTTCACCATCCATACCTGGTACAGTAAACATAC
This sequence comes from Mariprofundaceae bacterium, assembly GCA_027018935.1. Lineage (GTDB taxonomy): Bacteria > Pseudomonadota > Zetaproteobacteria > Mariprofundales > Mariprofundaceae. The sequence continues at coordinate 20,077 of JALUXZ010000229.1, read as the reverse complement.
TGGTATTGGCTACGCGCTCAACATCGGAACCATGAATGGTTACATCTGGCATTTTTGCAAGCAACATTTCTTCAAAGCCATCTCGCACGGTCTCGGCATCAGCATAATCCAACACACCCAAAGCCGCTGCAAAACCTGCAACCGCAGGTACATTCTCTGTGCCTGAACGGCGACCACGCTCCTGACCGCCGCCCAATGCCCATGTTTCACATTGTACACCTCGGCGAATTGCCAACACACCCACGCCTTTGGGCCCACCAATTTTATGGGCTGAAAAAGAAATAAAATCCGCACCCAATGCATTAACATCTACATTCATTTTTCCCAACGCTTGCACGCCATCCACCAAAACAGGAATTGATAATTGCTTACATACCTGCACGACCTTATGCACAGGTTGAATCACACCACTTTCATTATTTGCCCACATCAAACATGCCATCACTGTATGTTCATCCAGCTCTGCACAAAAAATATCGGCATCCATCTGCCCATTTTTTTGCGGACGCACCAAACACAGCTTATGCCCCAAACGTTCACTCCAATAAGTAATCGTTTGCAATACTGAAGGGTGTTCAATCGCAGAAACCACAACTTTGCCTTTTTTCGCTGTCGATAAACAACCGAAAATCGCCATATTATTGGCTTCCGTACCACCCGATGTAAATACCAGCGAGCCAGACTCAACATTCAAATAGTTGGCCATTTTATCACGGGCATCATCCAATGCTCGACGTGCTGCTCTTCCTGCCCAGTGCATACTTGATGGATTTCCAGAAGCATGTTTTGCCGTCTTATGCATCGCCTCTAAGGCCACATCTAAGGTTGGGCAGGTCGCATTATAATCAAGATACCTTTGCAATTCTTTGTTCCATCACCACTTCAGGGATAATATTTTCAACAGGCTTTAATTCCAAATTATTCAAATCCACCTCTTTTTGACACACCATTTCAATAGTCACTACATCCAAAAAGCGATAAATATGCTTGCCCATTGCATCCCATAATTGATGCGTATCACAACGTTTTCCACGATGACAACCACGCACTGCATTCTCACACATGGTTGTACGAATCGGCTCATTCACCGCTTGGATGACATCGGCAATGGTAATTTCATTGGCAGGGTGTGCCAACAAATATCCGCCTCCAGGGCCACGAATGGAACGCACCAAGCCACCAGCCCGCAACGAGCGAAAAAGCTGCTCTAAATAAGAAAGAGAAATAAACTGCCTTTCAGAAATAGCTGCAAGTGTAACGGGTTTACCATCTTTACCATTATTATTAATATCAACCATCGCTGATACACCATAGCGTCCTTTACTTGTCAATCGCATTGCACACTCCTATATCCACATGAAAAAGTCGGATATTATAAATCAGAGTAATTTAGTCAAGTATTTGTTTTTCACTATAAATACAGATTCATATTGGCAATCATGCCAAGATGTTAGTAACATTTTGCCATGAATATCAACGTCGCCATTCTTGGCTCTACTGGTTATACGGGTGCAGAACTTATTCGCCTGATCGAAAACCACCCGCATTTCAACATCACCCATTTGGGTGCACACTCGCAGGCAGGCAAAAAAGTTCGTGATGTTTTGCCTGGCATTGCCAGCACCATTGGCAATCAAACATTGGCTGCTGCCGATGCAGATTTAGATGATAATATAGAGCTGGTCTTTACTGCCCTACCACATGGCGCAGCAGCTCAGAGTGTTAAAAAGGCATTGGATAGCGGCAAGAAAGTCGTCGATTTATCTGCCGATTTCCGTCACCAATCTAGCGATGTTTATCAACAAGCCTACGGTGTTAAACACCCATACCCTGAATTGTTCAAACAAGCAGTCTATGGGCTAAGTGAGTGGGCGCGCGATGATGTTCGCCAAGCTCAATTGGTTGCTAATCCAGGTTGTTACCCAACTTCCACATTGCTACCACTGATTCCTCTCTTACAAGCTGGTGTTATAGATAACGCTCCCATCATTGTAGATTCTAAATCTGGTGCATCTGGTGCAGGGCGTTCTGCCAAAACAAATCTATTGTATTGCGAAATAAACGAAGGTTTATCTGCCTATGGTCTACCTCGGCACCGTCATGCATGGGAAATGGAAGAGTGGGCACAAGGCTTTGGCAAACAAGATATTCGCATTCGTTTTGTACCTCATATTATTCCCATGACACGTGGCATGTTAAGCACGCTTCACCTTACGGGCACAAACACGGACACATGGCATGCCTTATTATCTCAAGCTTATGCAGATGAAGACTTTGTCCGTGTATTAGCGCAGGGAGAGCTGCCTTCTACCAAGTCGGTAGCTGGTAGTAATCGTTGCGATATAGGTCTATGTATTTTGAGTGAAACCGAAGCCGTTGTTGTAAGCTGCATTGATAACCTACTCAAAGGCGCGTCAGGGCAGGCACTACAAAATGCCAATATCATGTTTTCTTTTAAAGAATCTCTTGGGCTTTCTCTACATGCACAGTGGCCATAACGTATGAAAAAACTATCCCTTATGCAGCGTATACAGCGAGCTATTTTTAAGCCTAAACAAGTCATGATTGTTGATGCTGATAGTAGAAAGGCAGCCAGAAACTGGTCTATTCGCCCTATCACCCTACTATTCATTCCACTGCTACTTCTTATTATCGGGGCTACAACTAGCAGTTATTATCTACCAAAACAACCTGCTTCCAAAACCCAACCCCAGCTCATTCAACTACAAAGTAAATTTGAGCATTTACATGATCAACTAGCTTCATCCGAAGCCAATAATGAGGTCAAACAAGCTCAAATCCTCAGCTTGGAAGATATTATCAAACAACAACAGGACACTATTGATAAAGCAAATAGACGTTTGCATATATTTGAAAGCATTTTAGAGGCACGCAAAAGCCAAGGCACCAAGCTTTTAAGAGCCGCTATCAAACATATCGATTCAGACTCATTTTCATTCAACATCACACTGGTAAAAGGCGGCAACTATCCCCGTCGCTTGCGTGGTTCGATACGTTTTATCACACAAGATAAACAAGGTAAGGATATTCACCTACGCTTCAAAGGCACGCAAAGCACATTGCCATTTCGGATAGAAACCCATATCTTCTTGCAAGGTCAGTTGCACTGGCCTGAAGGTGCTGCCAAACCTGAACATATGAGCAATATTATCGCCATAGTTTCAGATTCAAAAGGCAAAGAGCTAACACAAGAAATATGTACATTTGAGGATTTTTAAACACATGCTACGAAAACGCGACAATACCACGACTACAACAAATAATGATCACCAACAAATTGATACGCTTATTGGCGCACATTCCGTGATTACGGGTGAATTATCCTTTGAAGGTGCTGTACGCATTGATGGGTGCTTTAAAGGCAATATTCGCTCATCCAAAGGTGGCACACTGATTGTAAGTGAGGGGGCTAAAATTTCGGGTGAAGTTGATGTGCCTAGCCTTGTTTTACATGGTGTTATTGAAGGCAATGTTCGTGCTAGTGAAAACCTAAAACTCGGTGAAACAGGCTGCCTTAATGGTGATCTTGAATACAGCGTCATGTCTTTGGCTGAAGGCTCGGCTATCAATGGTCGCTGTAGCCGCATTACAGACAAGGCATCTGACACAAATAACATCACATCAAAAGCAACAAAAGCAATAGCTAAAAGCAACGCTGATTTAAAAGAGATTTAAACAATATGATTCGCCCTTATCAACATTGGCAACCAGTCATCGATGCATCTGCATGGATTGCTGAATCTGCCGAAGTGATGGGCAGAGTAAATATTGCTGCTGATTCAAGCATCTGGTATCAGAGCGTATTGCGTGGTGATGTACATGATATTCATATTGGTGAACGCTCGAATATTCAAGATCATTGCACCCTACACACCAGCCATGGCATAAACCCTTGCATTGTAGGTAATGATGTTACGGTTGGTCACCGTGTTATTTTACATGGCTGTGAAATACAGGATTTTTGTTTGGTTGGCATGGGTTCGATTGTCATGGATCAAGCTGTTTTAGAAGCAGGCTGCCTATTGGCTGCAGGCTCTCTTGTTCCCGAACGAAAAGTTCTACGTAGTGGCTATCTCTATGCTGGATCACCCGCTCGCGAACGTCGTTCCCTGACAGATAAAGAGGTAGATTTCTTAAAACATTCTGCCGAACATTACGTAAAACTATCAAAAATGCATCGCAATAACCCATGACACAGCAAGCTTACGCATCCATTGATATTGGCTCCAATACCTTCCGTTTATTAATTGCCAAAAGACAAAAAAATAAACACGCTACAACCCCATGGCATATCCTCGCTTATACCCATCGCATTATTCGTTTGGGTGAAGGCTTGCATCAAAGCGGCAAACTCTCTGATGCTGCGATGCAACGCGCCATGCATGCTTTTCATGACTTCTCAGACCTGCTAAAAAAGCATCACATAAAAACCTCACAACTCTCTGCTGTAGCAACTGCTGCGATGCGTGATGCTGAAAATGGTCTGGACTTTTGCCTGCAAGTTGAAATAGAAACAGGTATTCATATTCAAATCATTGATGGTACACAAGAGGCAAATCGTTCACTCGCTGGAAGTTGTGCCGTATTAGCAAAAGATATTTGCCATGATTTATTATTGTTTGATATTGGCGGCGGAAGCACCGAATTCGTTCGTGCTAAAGATAGCGAAAGCATCGATGCCATAAGTCGGAAAATGGGTGTTGTACGCCTCATTGAAGCACACTTACACAGTGACCCACCCAGCAAAGAAGATTACGAAGCGATGAAAGCCACCTGCCATAAACACCTTGATGAAGTTGAAAAATATTGGCAACAAAGTAAGCAACAGATTAGTGCGCCCAAATATTTGGTTGGTACCGCAGGTACAGTAACCACGCTTGCTGCCATTGATTTGGGGCTTATCGATTATAATGCCGATATTGTGAACAATCATTGTGTCTCAAAACAACGTTTTTTTGATTTGCGTGACCAGTTACTCGCTATGACACATCAAGAAAGACAAGCTATTCCAGCGATTGAGCAAGGGCGCGCCGATTTGATGGTTGCTGGTTTAGCTATTATCGAAAGTATTTTCGAGCGTTGGCACTATGAATCTTTGATTATCGTTGATGCTGGTTTACTAGAAGGGGCTTGGTTAGATATTTCTTCTAACAACTAAACTCTTTTCAAAAGAATATTATAAGAAATAACTATCCGCTTGCATTTGAACATCATCCATAGCTTTCTGAAAAGCCTGCAATGTCTCGGCATCATCATCACCCGCATAAACAGCTTCACCAATAACAAACACACCACGTGTAAAAGGTTTCGGAATATAAAATTTATCCCACGAATTTACCCGCCAATGTCGTTTAGTTGCATAACAAACAGCCCGCAATGGCAAGCCTGTTTTTTTTGCCAATTGCACCGCCCCAAGCTGTACAACTTCAGCAGGACCTTTCGGGCCATCAGGTGTAATTCCCAATGAATGTCCTTTTCTTGCCATACGAATCATTTTTAAAAATGCACGAGCCCCACTTTTTGTTGATGAACCTCGCGAAAAATTCTTCAAACCCATCAACCGACTCGCTTCAGTAATATATTCTCCATCACGATGCTCTGATATTAACATTGCACCATCCCAGCCTTGATAGGCGTACGGTGTCATCAAAATACGCGCATGCCAAAAGCTCAATATATAAGGTTTGCAGCCTGCTTGATAGCGTTCACCAATGAATGTCCAACATATCGTGCGGCTTAAAAATAAAAAAATGGCATAAATAGCATGCGGAATTAACCATGCTAAAACTTTATCTTTCACGATATTTTTGACTCAAACTGCATATGATATAATTCAGCATACAAACCACCCTGCTGCAATAATTCTTCATGCCGACCCATTTGAGCAATACCGCCATCATCCAGCACCACAATACAATCGGCATGCCGAATCGTGGATAGGCGATGTGCAATCACAAGTACGGTACGGCCTGTCATCAAACGATCAATGGCCTGTTGCACCAACTGCTCTGATTCGGTATCCAAGCTACTGGTTGCCTCATCTAGAATCAAAATTGGCGCATCTTTTAATAATGCACGCGCCAACGATAAACGCTGACGCTGACCACCTGAAAGAATCACGCCACGCTCACCCACCATGGTTTCATAACCCTTTGGAAGTTTCATGATAAATTCATGGGCATTGGCGGCTTTGGCAATCGCTTCTACCCGTTCACGATCAATGGCCTCATGACCATAAGCAATATTATTTAATACCGTATCATTGAATAAAATAACATCTTGGGTCACCAAAGCGACCTGCTCGCGCAAGGACTTCTGTGTTAACTCTCGCACATCATGTCCATCCAACAAAACACGCCCCTCAGTCACGTCCATAAAACGAGGAACAAGGTTTGCCAGTGAACTCTTACCCGCCCCACTACGCCCTATCAATGCTACAACTTGCCCAGCTTTTACCTCTAAATTGATATTAGAAAGTACAGACTTCTCAGCCCCCGCATAACACAAACCAACATCTTCAAAAGAAACCACATGCTGAAAACTACTTAATACTTTCGCATCTTCAGCATCGCGCACAATGATCTCTTCATCCAAAATATCAAAAATACGTTCTGCCGCAGCCAAGCCCTGTTGAATTTGATTGTTCGCACCCGATAAACGTTTGACTGGTTCATAAAGCATAATCACAGCAGCTAAAAAAGACATCAATGTACCAGCTGTTGCTTCACCAGCAGCCACACGTAGCCCACCATAAAACAATACACCCGCAATACCAAAACCAGCCACCAACTCCATAATCGGAAAAGACATAGCATTAACTTTAAAAATGCGCATTTGGTGTTTCATAAAACCACCAATCAAATCACGAAAACGTTTGCGCTCATACTCTTCCATACCAAAAGCTTTTACGACACGAATGCCACCCACAGTCTCTTCAATGAGGCTCGACATCTCACCCATCACAACCTGACCGTCATAGGTTGCGGAACGCATTTTTCGACCAAAACGCAAAATAGGATAAATAATGATAGGAAACACAGCCATGGCAATCAAAGCGAGCATCCAGTCCTGGTAAAAAATCACACCAATGAGGAAAATAATTGTCATCGTATCACGCATCAATGCGGTTACAGATGTACTTACCGCAGATTGCACCAGTGTTACATCATAGCTAATACGCGCCAGTAACTCGCCTGTTTTACGATGCGCAAAGAAGTTCAACGACTGCGTTGTTAAGCGACCATAAATCTGATTTCGCAAATCATAAATAACACGTTGCCCAATCCAGCCCATCAAATATGCCTGCCCAAAATATGCCGCACCTTTCACGATATACAAAGCAATCACAGCAATAGGAATATAATAAATATACTTCGTTTTACCCGATAAAGCCTGATCCAAAGCTGGCTGTAATAACCATGCCATACCAGCTGTGGTTGCAGCAAGTATCACCATACAAACCATCGCTATGCCCAAACGTCCAATATACGGTCTTAAAAATTCTAATAATCGTTTATACAAAACTACCTACCTAAAATATTTATAAATCAATCATGATGATGATGCAGAGTCTTTAAGCTCTATCATACCCATACGGTTAAAAAAGTTTTTGCTCGCTTGATACAATGCCGCTGCCAAACGATCTTGATGTTTTCTGGTCTTCATTTTCCGCTCTTGCTTGGGATTAGAGATAAAATTCAACTCAACCAAAACGCTGGGAATTTCCAATGCTGTCAATACGACAAAACGAGCACGTTTAGGGCTTTTATATTTAATTGAGCCCACTTTCTTCATTTGCAACAACATATTCTCAGCCAATAACTGTGAACTATTCAAGCTATCACGCTTCGCCATATCACCCAAAATATTGCGTACCATCGGATCATCCACTTCTTGGCTTAGCATCACACCACCAATCTCATCAGCAGCATTTTCCTTGGCAGCCAATGCTACAGCAACCCTATCAGGTGTTGCCCCACGCTCAGCCAATGTATACACACTAGCACCTTGTACTGTGCGCGTTTTTACAGCATCCGCATGAATACTAATCATCAAGTTTGCACCTGCTTTGCGAGCCAATCGCACACGTTTTCTCAAGGGAACAAAATAATCACCTTTGCGGGTCAATACAGCCCGCATACCGGGTTTGCTATTAATCAATGCGGCTAATTTTTTAGCTACACGTAAGGTGAAATCTTTTTCTTTTAAACCATGCCGACCAATTGCCCCTGGATCTTCCCCACCGTGTCCAGCATCTACCGCAATCACAACCTCATGATGACTGTTTTTTTTAACTGCTTTCTTTGATTGTATTACGAGTTTCGATTCTTTACGGGTTAAATCAACAACCAAGCGGTGTGGTTTCCCCTGCATGGGCTTTAATAGAAATGTGCGTAAACCAATGTTTTTTTTCTGCACATCCAAGACAATACGTAAAACACCCTTCTTAGGTTCACCATAACGAATGCTTTTAATCACAGGGTCAGGCAAAGCCAATGATGCGACCTTCTTCATTTTAGTGTGTTTTATGTCTACCACTACACGCTCTGGTTTATGTAAACGGAAAACTTCATAACTAATGCTACGATCTAAATCAAATACCACACGTGTATGATCAGGAGCTGTCCACAAACGCACATCCCGCACCTCCGCAGCCGCAACCATGCCGCTCTGAATACTGATCAAGCAAAGCAGACCCAACAAGCCCAGTATGCATTTGTTATAGCTTTTCATCGTAACAATACTTGCGGACTACCGTCACTTTGCAAGGTATTCTGCTCACCTTCCTTGACTCGAGACTCACGCTCAAGAAACAATGCTGCCATTAATAGACCAATAAGAATCATAAATGGCTCCATGATTCTAACAATAATAAAGGTATTTGCACCAATGCCATGCACCAACAAACCAGCAAAACCACAGATTGCTCCCAGAGATGCGCCTTTGAGCATTGGGTCTTTTATTTCATCATAACACTGGCGTAGCAACACCCATACTCGTCGTAAAAACCATAAAAATAAGACCAAACCAATCATACCTGTTTCCAATAAAACCCTTGGATACTGTGCATCTAAAAATGGTCCGCCTGTCACCCCAACACCCAACAATGGATGTTTTGGAAAATATTTGGTTAATACATTTTCCCATGATTTTAAACGCTCTGTGGTGGAGGTATCAATATTCATCCCGCCAACCGCTAACTGCCCCTGTTGTTTGCTTTGATTGAATGTAAACATCACCCTATCAATCACATTCTGCGGCAAGATGAACGGCAAGATTGCTATCCCTACCAAACAACTAGTAATTAACAAGAACTTTTTCCTCGATAGAAAAATAAAAAATAGTATCGCAACAACAAAGGATAAATAAGAACTTCGTGATTCGGTAAACGCTAAAGGCACCAGCATAACAACCATTGAAAATAGCAACAAATACCACTGTTGCCCTTTTTTAGCATATAAAAACATCCCCAAAACCACAGAGAACATTAATACAAGATAACCACCAAAACTATTTGGCTCGCCCATCTCACCTTCAAATGGCGCTGAAACACGCGCACCAGATGGAATCTGAGCGATGCCAGCCAAACTTGCCAATACACATGTAATCAACATAATTAAAAGGTAACGTTTGATAGAGGCTTCATCTGTTAAATGGTTAATAATCATATAAAAAAGAACAAAGAATTCTAAGTACTTAATAATAAAGAAAAAACCGTAACCACCCACGCGACCTGCAAATATGCCAATCAATGTTGCAAACAATGCAGCCAGCCAATACCACGCAATAGGTTGATTAATCGGCGTACTACGAACCACACCTAACTCTTTAAAAATAGCCAAGCGAAACATCCATGTCACACACACCAATGTTAATAAAAGGTCATCCAAACGTAATGTAACACCACGTGATTCCGTCGTATTGACAGCACCACTTGCTAATTGCGCCTGTGTAGCTCCCCCGAATGTTAACTCTGGAGATAACAATGTTGATAAAATTAGTAAATATAGTGTCAGTTCAATGCTACTAAATGCCACCACCACCATCATCAAAGCACCAATCAGCATAATCGGCCCCCCAATCAATCCTGGGGCCAATACATATGCAGCATATAATAATAAAATAGTGAGCACCAAGGTCAGCATCACAGCTGGCGGAAAGGGTACCCTTATAGTTTGATGGATCAGGGGTTATTCCCCTGTTTTCGCTCTGTATCCATAGGCTGATAATTCGTATTATAAGGTTCAGCAAACTGATCCGAGCATGTACGCATCATCACCATAACCAATGCCACCACGACACATAATACAAAGAGACCAATAATCTTATGTCTGCGACTTTTACGATGCCTTAAACGATTAAGGTCGCTCTGCATTTAACCGCCCTTCCCGAAGCGCTCAGACACACGTTGCCAAACGTCTTCCATGAATTTCTTGGCTATCTCCGAATTGCGCTCAAACCAATTTTTCCGCTGCATTTCGTTTTCACCATAGGCATAAGCATAATGATGATCCATTTTATAATTACTATAATCTGGAGAAAGATCACCGCGCACACCATTCAGTGCCACGCCCAACACCTTACCACCAACATTCTCAATATTTGCTTTTACCCGCTTCAATGCACCACGAACCACTGAGCCAATATGATAAACCAACAACACCCCATCTACCTTAGATGCAATCACTGTAGCATCAGTTGTATGCAATAAAGGCGGCATATCAATAATTACCATATCATATTCTTCACGCGCTTCATCCAAAACACGGCTCATCAGTGGCGAACCTAATAAATCAGGAGGATTCGCATTCACCTGACCACACGTAAGAACATCCAACTGATCCAAGCCTGGTGTCATCAAAGCTTGATCAATGCCCATATCCCCTAGCATAACATCAGAAAAGCGGCTCACAGCATCTTGCCAGCTTTGTTGCCCCAACAGCACTTCACCCAAGCCTGGCGCACGCTTCAGTCCAAATGTATGGTGCTGCATAGGTTTACGCATATCCGCATCAATCAACAATACACGCGCACCTTGTTGTGCAATAACCACACTAAGATTTGCCGAAATTGTACTTTTACCTTCTTTTACAGTTGAACTGGTAACCAAAATAACACGATGCTCACCAGCTTGCGAAAACAATAAGTTGGTACGCAAACTACGGTATGCTTCTGCAATGGTAGAAGGCGGTGAAAAATGGCTCACCAATCGTAATTGCCGCTCCATCGCTGAACCACTGGTCTCTAAGCCTTCTTCACCTGAGAATAACTCAACAGCCTCCTCATGCGACAAGTGTGGCACAAAACCAATCACTGGCACCTCTAAGAAATTTTCCACTTCTTCAATCGTACCGACCGAGGTATCCATAGTTTCTAATATAAGTGCAACAATCAACCCTAAAACCAACCCCAAAATCAAGCCCGCCAAACCTGTTTGAGACACCTTAATCGGATTAATACGCACACGCGAAAGCATGGCTGGTCTCACCAATGAGACTTCTTGAACCTTCTCAGACTCTTTAATCAAAACTTCCTGGTATTTTTTCTCCAACAAACCGAACAGCTCTTCATTGCTGTTAACCGAACGCTGTAAACGTTGTAGTTCCAAAGCTTGCTCGGGGACACCCTGATATTTACGCTCTGCACTATTCATCCCATTCTGAATATCTTGCATGCGACGTTGCGTTAAAGTCACTTGTTTGGCTAACTCATCGACCATACTTCCCAGAATATCTTCAGCTTGTTGCCTTAATTCCTCTATCTGGGGGTGTGCATCTGTATAATTCGTTGAAAGTTCAGTGCGTTTCAACGCCATTTCAACAAGGCGTTTGTTTAATTCATCAAAATAAGCCCCAACATTTCCAGGAACCGAAACTGCCTTATAATCCCAGCCACCACGCTGCACACGCAGACGCAATTCTTTCAATGTAAACTGCAAATCACTTAAGTGAGCGATAGCTTGCCGATATTCTTGCTGTAAATCTGCAACAATCTTAGCTACTGCCTCGGAATTGCTACTTGAGGATAAATGATTCTTTTGCCTGTAATCCCGAACTCTTTCTTCCGCCTTTTTTAGACGATCTCCAACAACAAGCAACTGCTGCTGAATAAACTTCTTCGCCTCAAATACTTTTTTGTTCTTTTCTTCAATATTAAATGTCTGAAATTCATCTGCTACTGCTTGCGCTAAATCTTTGGCATAGTTGGAATTGCCAGATACAACCGAGATATTAATAATACCCGTACTGCCATCCTGCTCGGCATCAACACTATCTTTCAAATCCAACACAACATCCACATAGTCTGGGTTTGCGCGAATTTCTTCACTGGTTAATGCTGGTGGAATCAATGCCAAACGTTGTGCCACGCGCTCCATCAAGGCATACGACTGAATCAAAACCAGCTGTGTGGTCATATCATTAAACGATTGCGATGATCCCCCACGCATGAAAAAATCAGCAATGTTCAAAGAAGGCTCTATTTTTATCGATGCTGTAGAGCTGTACAGTGCTGGTGGTTGATTTGCCCAAGTAAATAACGCACTAAAAAGCCCAATAGATACTGCACAAAATACAATAATCCAACGACGGCGAACAATAACCTGCCAGTATTCTTCAAGGTTAAGTTCATAACCACTCATACCTGTTGAGGTCTGACTCATCGGGTTATTGTCCTTGATAAGGCTTGAATGGTATAATACTGTGAAACTAAATTTACAGGCGCTGTAAGCGCATTAAAAGTTGGCATTATATCAGAAATCCATTGGTTCCAGTTGGCAATAGGGCGCTTAGGAATAATCAGCATATCTTTATCCTGTAAGGCAATATTTTGCGACAAGTCACCTTTTTCCATAAAGCGTTTAAAATCAACAGGCAAAATCAACGGCGTATCTCGGCTAGCTCGTAATACGCGAATATCTGGTAAATAAGCATCTTTACTAAGCCCTCCACTTTTTGCTAAAGCATCCAAAAAACTAATGTCTCCCGTAAATTCAACAATACCAGGTTTTTTCACTTCTCCCAAAACATAAACTCTACGCTTGGACTGTGCCAATGATGGTATAAAAATAGTATCGCCATCATCAAGGATGGCATTTTCTTTCCAGTCACCCTGCTTGATAGCTCTATCCAAATTAAGCATCACAGTTTTACCATTGCGCAATACCTGCACCTTAGTCAAATCAGCATCTTTGCTCGGTCCACCAGCACGCGACAAGAAGTTTACCAAGCTTTCTTTGCCTTTCAAAAAATACGTCCCTGGTCCCGTAGGCTGACGCGTGAGGTCTTGCACTTCCCCAAAAATACTAACTGTCTTACTTCGTGCCTTGAGCACCAAAACATCCACACGAGGCTTGCGTTCAAAGCGCTCAAGAATTTTTGTTACATGCTTATCTACTTCACGTGGGGTTAAGCCAGAGACCTGAAGTGCAGCTTGATAAGGCAAAGATACGGTTCCATCTACCTGCACTGTCACCTTATACTCGGTGCTTTTCCCACCCTGCCAAAAAGTCAGTGATAATAAATCCCCAGCACCTATTCTGTAACCAGCCACACCATCAATCGTTTTAAATACTTTATTTTCGCTAAGGTGAAAAAGATCGTTTGCTTGACCCTCAATCTCCAGCTCTGGAAGGCGAACACTTTCAACTTTGTAGGCTTGTACAAAAACCCTACGGTTTAACTTCAAAGATAATGGATCCGTGCCTTCCGGCAAAGGATCATCTGCTCCCAACACACGAATATTCGATGCCTCAACAGGCACGCCCTTTGCTTTTAACCAAGCAACAACAGACTCTGCACGAGCCTGTGATAAAGCTCTGTTATTCGGATATAAATCCGAATGAATTGGGCGCACATCAGCTCGCCCTTCAATACTATAATGCAACTCAGGTAAAGCCCCTACTTCATCAGACCAAGCTGTCAAAGCTTTCAGAGCCTCTGCATTTAAAGTCGCATCTCCAGAATCATAAAACAGAGAAAGCCTTTCGCCAATTTTGCCACCTTGGAAGGTTTGAAGAGGTGCTGGCGTTGCCTTCAGGCCCGACCAAATTTCCACGCCGCCATCAGCACGCACTGCTGCAATTGCTAAACTTCCATCATTTCGGACATCACCCAGATCCAAATTATGATACAATCCATAATCAGGAATTAAATGTAATTTTGGCATAAAACGATCTGGTAACCACTGCCATACAGCCAGGCCCAAGCCATCACTGGATGATGCCACTAGTTCTCTTTGGCCATTGCCATCAAGATCCCCCACGCGAACATCGCTCCAGGTTCCTTTTGTGCTTATCACACGTCGTTGCCAAGCCTTATCACCACCCAACCAAGCGATAATACCCTGCTGATATAGACCCGCAATCACATCCAAACGCCCATCACCATTCACATCTGCAACCGTTACGCTTTCAGCATCTGCCCCAGCAGGTAATGCCTTCGGCTCCCATCTTGCAGAACCATCGTTGTACCAAATTTGCACACCGCCTGTCTGATTCCAATCACCATCACCCTCAATGCGCGCACCCAGACCACCTCGTCTTGAAGCAATAATATCCACAGCCCCATCGCGATCCATGTCTGCCACCGTAACATCCGTAAACAAGCCTGCTACCATCGGCCCCACACTCGGCAACCAGCCGCCTCGCGCATCATTTAGCAACACATAGATGCCACCATCACGGTCATTGTCAAACCGCGCCGCTACAATATCCAACCAACCATCCTGATTCATATCTTGCAATTGAAGAGCATGAAACAAACCAGCTTCAACAGGGCTCGCCAATAATTTCCAATGCTCACCAGCTTGATCCAAGCTCCATATTTGCAAGCCTTTTTGATCTCCTTCACCGCCGATTAAAACATCTAAATGACCATCACCATTCACATCACCAACAGCAAAGTCTCTTGGCTGCATGCTAGTTGCAGGGCCATTTTGAACGCGCCAATGCCCAGCTCCATCACCCCACTCAACATGAAAGCCATCCACTGATTTACGACCACCCACAAGCATATCAAGAAACCCATCTTGATTAAGGTCGGCAAAACGTACTGCCCGTGATTCTGCAACGCGGTGAGGTCCAATATTATGCATGGTATATTTAGGCAGCGACACCTTGTGCACTGCTACAGGCATCGTTGGATCAGGCACAACCGTACGGCAGCCAGATATTATAAAGATCCCCGAACACATCAAAAAAAGAAATAATTTTTTTATAATTATATGCATAACATAGCAAATAAGACACCCTTTTCCTTATTTGTCAAGATGTTATAACTATTTAAGTATCTAAAGCTTTAGGATTAACACGCTTTCTCCTTGAAATTACAATAAAACTTGACGTACCCCCCCATTGTTTGCGATATTACAGCAATGGACATATTCTGGGTCAGTCACGATAGATAACTGACTTATCAAAACATATGAACCGTAATGTTACTAAAGTGCATTACTTTTACATATGTTCGAGGAGGCTAAACATGTATCTTGAACACTGGGGGCTTAGCCTTTTCCCCTTTGAGAACGTCTCTGATGAACGTTTCTTTTTTGAATCCGATACGCACCGCACACTTCGTGAAGATCTTCAAGATGCTATCATTCGGCACAAAGGTGCCATCGCCCTAACAGGCGGCATAGGATGTGGTAAATCCACACTTATACAGCGCACTTTGCTCAGTTTGCCTGAAGATTGTTTTGATATCGTCCTTATTAACTATTCACACCTCACTTCGATTGAGATGCTGTTTGAGATTTGTCAGCAACTTGGGCTAAACCCTGAACAAAATAATCGCAACTCAATCTTACATATGCTGCAAGAGCACCTCGTTAAAAATGCTGAAACCGGAAAGAATACCTTGGTTTGCATTGATGAAGCACAAGGTATTCCTTCCTTGGAAACTTTTGAAGAGCTTCGACTTCTGCTAAACTTTCAACTTGGAGGAGGTTTTCTTATGTCATTATTATTTGTAGGGCAACCCGAACTCCAGCAAATTATTGAGAAAATACCTCCCTTACAACAACGCATTGCACTACATTTAAATTTACAGAAAATGCAACCACAGGATACAACACGCTATATTTTACATCGCTTACGTACTGCTGGTTGCACCCAAGCAATGCTGACTCGTCAGGCTGTTGAAGTAATTTATCGCCATACGACAGGAGTTCCCCGTCGTATTAATCATTTAATGGATCGTTGTTTATTAGTCGGGATGCGTGAAAAAGCCCCTCTTCTGAATAGCAAGCTCGTAAAGACAACTATACAAAGGTACCCTAGCTGATGACTAAGTATATCGACCTACTTCGAGCTCACCTTGACCAAACGAAGGACAGCATTCCTCCCTACACACCTCAAGAGGCTGACAAAGAGCTTACAGCCCTTCTACCAGATGAAACCTCTCACACACAAAAAATACCAAGCACACCCAGCCCATACGAAGACCCACTACTTATTACTGAAGAGTCAGAAGAGTTCATTTCACCCATTAGCATTCCCTCCAAACACATTGAAATTGCCAATGCCGACACACAAGAAAAAAACAATCACGATTGGTTAAATAGCTGCATAGAGCATGTATTAACGCTTTTTAAGCATGCTCAACAAAACACTGCCCACGATATCAGCCCATTATCTAAGTGCCTGAATACATTATTATCAGAATTGAAACATGATGAAGAGCACAATATCATAGATACACTAGAGTTAGAGATTGCCCAACAGTCCCAACAAATTAGATTGATAGATGAAGATCTTGGAAGTTTAGTACAAAAGTCTATTCTCATGATGCTCTATGCTATTAAGGCTGGGCAACGATTAAAACTCGATCATGATGAACTACGGGCTCATACATTGGCAGGAATGCTACACCATATTGGCATGGCACAAGTCCCCGCAGAGATTCGCAATAAAAAAGAGAGACTGAGTAAATCTGAGCTTACTGAGATAAAACAAGCACCCAAAAATGGTTATCATTTCCTTGAACTATGCAACATTACTGACCCTTGCATCTTACAAGCAGCATCACAAAGCTCCGAGCGCTATGACGGTCGCGGAAAAAGCGGCTTATCCGGCTCGGAAATCGCATGGAGCGCGCGTTTAATAAGCGTGCTTTCAATGTTTGAAGCTCTTATTCATTACCGACCATACCGCGCCCGTTTATTACCTCGCGATGCTATTCGTGAAATTGTTAAACATCACAAAAAATCCTTCGACCCAGTCATGCTCAAAGCACTCATTGAGTCCATTTCACTTTATCCCATTGGCACATATGTGCAGTTAAATTCTGGTGAAATTGGTATGGTTACCCGCATTCATCCGCGCCTACCTTTGCGACCTATTGTAAACATCGAAATGGACATACAAGGTAGCGAAGTACCTCCACGTCAGGTTGATTTAAAAGCACAACCCAACTTAACTGTCGAAAAATGTATGTATAAAGAAAATCTTATTGATTTAAAAGAAACCGCAGCCTAATGAATCAGTCAGAAAGCATACCTTCTGATCCCAAAGCCTTACAAGAAGCTACAAATGCATATGCAGGCTTGGTCGATATTTACCCCGATAATGAAAGCTACCTCCAACATTATGCAGAATTATGTTTGGCATCCAACAAACAAGCTACGGCACTCGAAGTCTTACAACGCTTACATAGTATTTTAAAGGAAAAATCGCCGCAAGCGGCGAGGGAATTAGCAACCCGTTACCCACAACTGGGGCAAGTATGTGCTAGCCTTCATCAAGAACATAATTATGATCGTTTATACCCCTCACTATACAAGGGCTTTGGAAAGTTATGGATACTTCTACACAAACGAAGCCTTCGAGAAGGCGAGGCTCTTTATCAACAAGGTGAACAAGGCGATACTCTTGCGCTTATTTTAGAAGGTGAGTTTGCAGTATTTTTCGATGATAAACATGGCAAGAAAACACTTTTAAACCTTATTCAACAGCATGATATTGTTGGAGAGGCGTGTTTTCTCAACCCAGGCGTTCGAGCCGCCAGCATTGTGGCAAACAGCAAAAGCTCCATTGTAGAGCTACCACGACAAAAACTTCTTTCATACCTCATACAAAACCCTGATACCCAAGCTTTGTTAGAAGAAACCGCTGACTTCCGTCATATGCTGCGTTTGATTTCCAACAATAACATCTTAAAGAACATCCCCATGAATCTACGCCAGTATATGGCTCAAAAGACAAAATTTTTACATTACAGTGAAAAAAGCATTGTCCACCAAGCGGGATCCAGCTTTGATGGTATCAGCCTAATTGTTACAGGCAAAGCTTACTATACCATGAAAATAAAGAAGGGAAAAAGCATCAAACTGGAGTCAGTGCCTTGCGGCTCACTAATTGGCGATGCTTCCGCTGTTCGGCATGCCACATCACCTGCTAACCTAGTCACTATAAATGAACTTACCGTTGCGCATATCCCGACAGCGGTATTTACGACTGTTGTTGCAGCCTATCCACCGCTAAAAGAGACTTTAACACAGCATGCTGATGAGCAACGTATACGCATCATGCAAACCATTAGCCAACATCTACAGCAAACGCAGTAGAACTCTAAGCTTAGGCTTCCACAACACTATCAGGGGAGACCAAACGCGCTGTCGCAATCAATGCACCCAAACAACCCAGTAATGCACCACCAAGTAATAGGGGCAAAAATAAAATCCCCACATGCAATTCAACCATCGAACCAGCGAGCCATTCACTACTTCCCCAAATCCATGGCCACAGAAGTAACCAAGCAAGCAAGCCAGCACCAGCTCCCAAAACCAAGCCTTCTAACACAAATGGCATGCGTACAAACCACTCTTTGGCTCCCATAAGTCGCATCAAATGCACTTCATCGGCTCGCGCCAATAAAATCATGCGCAAAGTATTAGAAACAATCAAAGCCATTGCCAAAGCCAATAAAACAGTTACAAACCATGCCAAACTCTCAACTTTATCAAGCACCTCACGCATGCCCAACAATGCCACCTCATCTTCATTGATGACTGCATGCATGCGTTCAGCCACATCGCGCACATCATCAGCAATAAACTGACCAGCATCATGATCAAGTAAGCGAACAAGCAATGTTTCAGGCAAATGATCCGCCAAAGCACTCACATCCAAAGCGCCGTTACCCAGCCATTGCTGCATCCATTGCGCTGAATCTTGGCGTGCTACATATTCCACTTGTTCCACACCATCGATAGCTTGTAAGCCTTGCTTTAAAGCTTGTAATTCTTTTTTATGCTCTTCTGGTAAATAGACATGCAACACCATTTGCTGTTGCCATGTGCCTACCCATTGCCCAGTTGCCTGCAAACCCATCCACACAGAACCCAGTGCCCACAATGATACCGCAACAATCATCAAAGCAAGGTATTGATGAATACCAAATGGCGGCATATTCAAGCCACCTGGCAAATGAATACGCACATTATCTGGCTGCATAAGAATCTCCCACCAAAGCCCCAGCATGCAATTGCACTACACGCCCAGGATGCGAATTGAGCAAGTGTAAATCATGGGTCGCCATAATCACCGTTGTTCCTAACTGATTAAGCCCTGTCAGTAAATCAAGCACATGGCGTGCCGTGTCCTCATCCAAATTTCCTGTTGGCTCGTCTGCCAAGACAACAGGTGGTGTGGCAATCATGGCTCGCGCAATAGCAATACGTTGCTGCTCACCACCCGACAAGGCTTCTGGATAAGACCATAAACGATCTTCCAAACGAACAAATTCTAAAACTTTGCGCACACGCGGAATTAAACGTTCTTTATTCCAGCCTTGTACACGTAAAGGTAGCGCAACATTTTCAAAAACAGTGCGTGAAAAAAGCAATCGATGATCCTGAAAAACAATGCCTGTGCGTCGACGCACAGCGCGTACTACAGCTTCCCCAGCCGCTCGCATATCCGTTTGTTGCACTTGTAACTGCCCAGAAGATGGTCGCAAACCACCATAAAACATCCGCAACAATGATGATTTTCCTGCCCCACTTTCACCTGTTAAATAAACAAACTGCCCTTGTGTAATCGTTAAGTTTACACCCGACA
>JALUXZ010000228.1 GCA_027018935.1 Mariprofundaceae bacterium | reverse complement strand
GTTTCAACACATGCCCAAATGCTGCCAATAAGCCTTCCAAATCAGCAGCAGGCAAGGGGCGCTCCACATCATCGGCTTCTGGGAATACAGCGCGTTTAAACACATCCCTATACATACGAGGCAACTCATCCATTTCTTCTGCCAGCATACGGTATTGTTCATAAGCCATCAATTGCGCCACCAAAGCATCACGTGGATCAATTTCATTACCTTCTTCATCGATTTCAACGCGAGGAAGAAGCATACGGCTTTTAAGTTGCATTAAAGTGCTTGCCATAACCAAATATTCGCCCGCTACATCAATGTCCAGTTCTTGATGGGTTTCAATAATATTTAAATATTGTTGGGTAATCGTGGCAACAGGAATATCAAAAATATCCATTTTTTGTTTGCGAATAAGATGCAACAAAATATCCAATGGTCCTTCAAATGCATCAAGCTGCACAGGTGGCAGGCTGGGCAAAGCGGTTTGCATGGCTTCAAAAAGGTGCTCTTGCTGACCTTTTTCAACGCTTTCCAATGCCTCAGCTTGCATAGTCATTAGAATTTATAGCCCAGCTTCACGCTTTTACGCACTTTATCCATGGTGCGAGAAGCCTCGCGTCTGGCTTTTTCATTGCCTGCTTTGACCATATCTTTCACATCATCAAGATGTGCTGCAATGTCTATGCGCCGTTCACGAATAGGGGTTAACTCCGCTTCTAAATGTTGCATCAGTATCTTTTTGCAATCCAAGCAGCCAATACTTGCAGATGTGCAGCCTTGTTGAATCTCAGCCCGCTCATCTTCTGTGGCATAAACTTTATGAAAATCCCAAACTGGGCATTTCTCAGGTGTACCCGCATCATCACGGCGTACACGTGCGGGATCAGTCGGCATGGTCTTAATTTTCTTTTCTGTTTCTTTCCATGTTTCAGATAATACAAGGGTATTGCCGTATGATTTACTCATCTTTCTACCATCCAAGCCGGGCAATTTGGATGCTGGCATCAGCAATGATTTAGGCTCTGGGAATAGGGGAGGGATGCCTTGGCGATACAAATGGTTAAAACGGCGTGCAATTTCACGCGTTAATTCCACATGTGGCACTTGATCTTCACCCACAGGCACAGCATCAGCACGATAAATGAGAATATCCGCAGATTGCAGTAGTGGATAGCCCAAAAATCCGTATGTACCCAAATCTTTTTCACGCAATTGCTCGATTTGATCCTTGTATGTAGGCACGCGTTCCAACCATGAAAGTGGTGTCATAAATGAAAATAACAAATGCAGTTCCGCATGCTCTGGCACTTGGGATTGAATAAAAATAGTCGCCTTTTCAGGGTCAATACCCACAGCCAACCAATCCATGACCATATCCCACAATCCATCTTGCACCACCGATGGATTGGCATATTCAGTGGTTAAACCATGCCAATCAGCAACAAAGAAAAAACATTCATTCTTATCTTGTAATTGTAGCCAATTTTCAAGCACACCTTTGTAGTGCCCCAAATGCAGGCGACCAGAAGAGCGCATACCCGATAAGATACGCATAGGTTTGGATGGTTGGTTTTCTTTGTCGGTCACTTCAAGCTTCCCCTTGATGAATATGCCTGCATCATGGCAGCAGAAAGCGGGCTTGAAAAGAAGCGATTGACGAAAGCAAGTTCACCCCTAAAATGCGCGCCACTGCAAAGGCGCTTTAGCTCAGCTGGTTAGAGCACCGGAATCATAATCCGGGTGTCCGGGGTTCGAGTCCCTGAAGCGCCACCATTTAAGCATCTCAGTATGCGTCATTAAAGCCTGCAAGCCTTGTGTTTGCAGGCTTTTTTATTGTTTTGGCTATATCACCAGTCTACAGTACATTGCATTAAGTGGCACTGTACTGTACAGTCAGCAGTACAGTACATGTAAATAGTGTACAGTACATGGCGTGAAATAGGTGGTTTTATGGCTTATATAACAAACGATATGCAGCTTAAATCATTAACAGTACCAAAGGGGCAAAAACAGCTGCGCAATCCAGTAGGCAATGGCTTGTACCTTTTGGTGAGAGCTAATAGCAAAAGCTGGCGGTGGGATTTTAGGCTAGCTGGGAAACGAGATACAGTATCTTTGGGTGCATATCCTGCAGTATCGCTCAAACAGGCCAAGGTAAGCTTGGCCGAAGCAAAGGCATTACAGAAGAAGGGTATCAATCCACGCGTACACCAACAGCAAGAGCGAGCAGCCAACATGGCAAAGGCGATGGTAGCAAAGGCGCAGCAAATCGAAGATGCCAACACATTCGAAGCGGTGTCATTACTTTGGTTGGCGAAACATGAATCTGAGTGGGCTGATTCACATTATAGCAAACAGGTCAGCAGGCTGAATCGCCACATACTACAGGCCATAGGTGATACGCCTGTGAAGAAGGTTACACGCAAACAGGTAACAGACTTTCTTTTAATTCTGGCTGGAACGGGGAAAAGAGAGACTGCCAAGCGATGCGGACAGATAGTCAGCAGTGTATTTGATTATGCTCTCAATGCTGGCTTGGTGGATGGTATTCCAGTTGGTGATCTAAGCAAGGTATTGCCTGCGCCACAACCAGTGAAGATGCCTGCGCTGACTGACCCGAAAGAAATCGGTGGGCTACTTCGCGCCATCCAAGATTATCAGGGTGAGTACACCACCAAGATCGCGCTTCAGGTGCTTCCCTACCTTGCTGTACGCGGTGGCGAGTTTCGACGTGCTGAATGGACTGAAATCAATATGGATGATGCCTTGTGGACTATTCCAGCAAGTCACAGGAAGCTGACCCGTAAACTTCAGCAGAATGAAGCTAATACGCACGAGGTGCCGCTATCCCGTCAGGCAGTGGCGTTGCTAACTGAATTGAAGCAGTACAGCGGTCATGGTCGCTATCTGTTCCCATCTTCACGCACTGCAACCCGACCTATGAGTGAAAATACCATAAATGCTGGACTGGCAAGGCTTGGTTACAAAGGCCAGATGGTTGGCCATGGGTGGCGAGCTGCCTTTAGTACCACCATGAACGCGCTTGGCTTTAATCCAGATGCTATAGAGCGGCAGCTCGCTCATACTGAAAAGAATCAGGTGCGTGCTGCATATAACCGTGGTGAATACATGCAAGAACGTACGAAGATGATGCAGCAATGGGCTGATCACTTAGACAGCCTGCGCAATGGTGCCCAAGTGATGCCGATAGGTGTTAAACATGGATGAATACGTACTTGGCCAAGCATGGGTTGAATTACGTAATGCGACTGAGCTACCCTCGGAGGAGCTGGCCGAGCGGGTGCTAGCGTTGTGCTTAAGCCATGATCGTCAGCAGCTTATTAAGGGCTTCTGTAAGGTTTTACCCGCGATTAAGGATGAAGGCATGTGTCACTTTGTAAAAGCGACTGAAGCCATCTCTGACCCTTATATTCGGCATCAGGTGTTGATTCACCTCTGCTCAATACTACTGGAGGATGGTAGACCTATCCCCAAAGAGCTACGCTTGTATGGGGCTGAACATTTACGGGGCAATAGGGTTGAACCTAAAGTAAGCACAGGAAAAACCCTCATGCGGGATGCCGCTTTGGTGCAAGCAGTATCATGGGTTGCAGAAACGAAAGGTCTTAACCCGACAAGGAATGATGCGACTGAGGCAGAGTCAGTGTGTGATATTGTCTGTGTTGCATATAATCAAAATTATAAGCCAACGATTAGCCTAGATGTTGTTCTCAGGGCATGGAAGCACAGGAGCAGTTACGCACCCTTCTAATGTATGTGGGAACTTTTTGTGTAATTTAGTTCCCATGTTCTAATCTATGACCTGCTGATACTTCGCCGTGGCACAACGCCGCACGAGGTGATTTCATGAAGAAGTACATTCGACCGCAGGAGATTGCGAAAAATCTAAATATAGATGTAGCAACAGTTTGGCGATGGGTTAATGCTGGTATTCTGCCAAAACCGTTTAAGCCAACCCAGAGAACTACAGTGTTTGACGCTGAGCAGGTACAGGCAGCCCTAGATAAGATTCAATTTGAACAAGCAAAGGCTCAATCATGAGTGCCCCAACGGAAGTGTCCAAATTGTCTGAGGCTTCGGTACGGTTATGTGAAGCACTTGCTGTATTGAATATGCTCATGGACCAAGAACCAGACAATGCCGATGGAATTTCTGCAGCAATCACGCTTATCAATGTCGGTAAAGATATAATTGATTCTGAGAATATTCACTCATGAGTCAGTATATTACTATAAAACAAATAAGATATGGTAGGTGTATTTGCTGTGGGAGACCTTTTCCACTGGCTTCATATGAACGCGATGAGAATGGTGAGCTTACCGATAAAATAGTCTCGCATATGAATTTACGTTGTCGCCCTTGCTTGAGTGAGGTGGGACAATGAAATATCGAACTCAATCAGGATTGGATGTTGTGGAAGTGACTCGTAAGGGGTGTTACATGAGTGGGTTTGTCATTGTAAAAAATGCAACCGCTACGTCGCTGGCAATCTTAGAACACAAGCAATGGTCAATTGGCACCAATGATTTAATAAAGGTGTCGTAATGAAAGTGGACCATGCGAGCATTAAAAAACATATAAACTCACGCCATCGAATGGCTGAGGGTATTGATGGTAAATTGGTTTTAGCTTCCTATGGAGAGAACCCAGCCACGGGGGAAGCTATAACACCAAAAGTTGTACAGTTTGAAATTGGTGATGTGGATAATATGACCCAGCTGGCTATTCAGTGGGCGCAAGAAGATCATCGCAATGTTTATATGCCCCTGGCTGCTGTGAAACATGGTACATCAGGTCGAGGAAAGCTTGATGACTGTGGTGCTGTTTTTGGCTTATGTGTAGACTTTGATGATGCTGATGCGGCCAATTACGTGGCGCGGTTACCACTGCCACCAACAAGCATCCTTGAAAGTAGTAATGGGCGTTATCAAGCTTCCTATTTGTTCAACAAGGTATTGAGTACAGATGACGCAAAGTGCATTGCCAAGGCTTTGGTTGCTTATTCGGACTGTGATGGTTGTAGTGCTGATGTTATTCATGTTTGGCGCATTTTAGGCACTCTAAACTGGCCGAACAAAAAGAAAGTGACAGAGGGTCGAAGTTCTAAACCTCAGCTGGTAGTCAGTGCACCCGGTGGAAGTGGGAACATGATTGACCCTGATAAGCTTTTGGCATCAATGCCTGATGCTATAGATAAATGTGAAAACACATCAGTAACATTGGTTGACCATGGTTTTGATCAACCACCAGCTGATATTGAGGATGTACGGGCGGCTCTGGATGTTTTACCTGCCGATTTACCATACCACAATTGGATCAGAGTACTTGCAGCTTTACATAGTGAGAATTTACTTGAGTTAGCTCGTGAATGGTCCATGCAAGATGGACGATTTAATGAGCGTGAGTTTGATAGCAAGTGGCGCAGCTTTGATGAGAATAAGCAAGGTGGGGTGACCATCGCAACCGTGTTTAAGATGAGTCAAGACTATCACTTGCTAAAAGTTAAGTCGGTTATGGATGATGTGATTCAAAAGCTAAAATCCGATAAAGAATGTGCCGCACACTTTGAAGATAGTGCAATTGAAGCTGCAGCCTGGTTCTTTGAGCACGATATTCAGCTGTGCCGTAGATATAGACGTGAAATTAAAGCTGCAGCAAAAAGCATGGCGGATATTCGAAACTGGGATGAAACACTTAAAGAGCATATTCATGGTAATGATGATCAAGACTCTTGCCCGCAGGGTGCAAGTCATCATGTGATTGCCACCGACCATGTAGATCGACTTGAAAGTCAAACAGGAGCTGAGGTTGCGGCCGTGGCGGGAGTGTTTCATATATATCAAAAAGATACGGGCACTTATCGTTCATCACCAGATGGTGAGAGAATAGTCGCTATTGCAGAGCGATATGATGGATTTAAAAATTGTATTAGAAACTCTGATTATAAGGCGATTGATGAATGTATAATGCGCTTACGTGACAGACCTGATTTTTTTGAGCATGCCCCCGTAGGTGTAGCTACCATGGGGCAGTTTCATCGCATGAATAAGGATGGGACGATCGCCACAGAACCACTTTCCCATGAGCATAGATGTAGGTTTGCATATAGTTTTGAACCAAGTCATAAAAAAGCCAGCTTGTGGTTAAAACACCTACACCGATGCTTTAAGGGTAACGATGAGGAAAATCAGGTATTACTTCTCCAGGAGATTGTCGGAGCAGTGTTGTTTCGCCTTTCCTCATCAATGCAGCAGGCTTATTTATTCCTTGGGCCGTCAGCCACAGGCAAATCAACCACGTTAACTGTGATTGAACTTCTTATACCAAGCTCCCTACGTTGTGCTAGCAGTCCATTCAGTTGGGACAAAGAATATAATATCGCGACACTGGCAGGGAAGGCCTTGAATTGTGTTGGTGAGCTACCTGATGATAAGTGTATTCCGGCGGCTGATTTTAAACGGGTGATTGGTGGTGATACCCTTGAAGGTAGACACCCCACACATCGCCCATTCCATTT
Source organism: Mariprofundaceae bacterium (assembly GCA_027018935.1). GTDB lineage: Bacteria > Pseudomonadota > Zetaproteobacteria > Mariprofundales > Mariprofundaceae. The sequence goes on along the minus strand of JALUXZ010000228.1, from coordinate 691 downwards.
TAGAAATAGTGCCACACACATTTTCAATAGTAATCATCTCATCAACACAAGGGATCGAAGTGCTGCCTTTTGGCGGAGGTGGCGCATTGTTGAGTTTTCCAATGTTATTGAAGGTCAGCGTGACCCAAACTATGGGGGCCGATTGGAAGCAGAACTTCCGCAAATATTAGGTTGGGCGTTTGAGGGAGCACAACGATTGGTTTCCAATAAGTATCAGTTCACGAGAACAAAGGCACATGACCGAAAGATGAGTGAGTGGATGGTTGCTCAAAATTCAGTGGCTGAGTTTCTTGATGATGAGGATGCGGTAACGATGGGTGAAACGCTCAAAGAGTCGGGATACAAGGCTTATCGAGCTTACCAAGAGTGGTGCCGTGATGTTGGAAGACAACCACTTGGTCGAAGTAAATTTTACGAAGAGCTTGAGGGTGATGCAGGTCAATTGCGAAAAATAACCAAGTTACCATCCCGCCGCGACGGATCGGTATTTGTCGGTTTTACCATTGGTGCAGGTATTGAGGACTTTGACCTTGTCTGAATATGCAAAAAGTTACCTATTAACCATAGTTTTTCGTATTTATGTGACGTTTGTGATGTTTTTTATAGGGGGTGTCCTCATCTATATAACTATAACACACAGTTATGTGTTGTATGTATATACGGTTGACCTACCCCCCCCCCCTTAAAAACA
>JALUXZ010000227.1 GCA_027018935.1 Mariprofundaceae bacterium | reverse complement strand
TGTGGCATGTAAAAAACAGCCTATATCATCCAGTGTGTGTAGTTCATCTTCTCTCATTTCTACCAACATCCCCTTAGCATGGCAGATTCAAATTATTTCAGACGCATTCTGTATTGGAAAAGACTCCCGCTTGTACCTTTGATGCCCGGTACAGAGAATGTGCCTTTTACCTTGATGGTCGTGCCGCCAACTAATCCATAGAGGTGAAAGTCCTGAGCTACTTCGTAGCGAAGTCTGGTCAGGTATGAAACAAAGTAGCTTGCTTCCATTGAATAGTTGAAGCTGACAGGGCTTGGAAACGTACCCTGGGCTGTAGTGATTGGTGTGCCTGCTGAATAGGAGGAAGTGCCAGTTCCTGTACCACCAATACGCAGTTCTGCTGCTATCATATCATTAAAATGCACACCGAATTTTAGATACTCTCCAACTACCGTATTTTTCTGGGTTACACTGGGTGTTTTTAGTTCCAATCCGAATATGCCGACACCAAAACCAGCGTATGGATCAAAATCTTGTGCTTGAGCTGCCGTGGTTGTAGATAAACAGAGGGCAATATTATATGCAATAATCCGTATTTTCATGATCCCTCCCCAGAGTTCATGCCGAAGAGTAAATCAACTACTGTGATGCAAGTCAATGTCTGTTTGTAGTCTTTGACAACAGATGGAGGGCAATCGCATTAAAAATAAGCCGCAATAGGGGCAGGGCTTGTTTCGCGCATTTATCTCCCCCCACACATGACCTTTATCATTATCAAACAGTCACGATAAAACAGACTTTTACAAACTAGGAACCCACGAAACTGTAGGCACAAAAGTAGAAATCACCTCTTTTGTCGCGCCCTTGGATGGGACTTATCATACACCTCAGTCAGTTTATTAATGTCTAATGAGGTGTAACGCTCTGTGGTTGCCAAGGAACTATGCCCCAACAATTCTTGGATGGCGCGCAAATCAACACCGCCTGCTAATAAATGTGTGGCAAATGAATGACGTAATCTGTGTGGTGTTACCGATACATCCGCACCTGTTTCCAAGGCTCGTTTTTTTAGCATGCGTTGCACACTGCGGGTGGTCAAACGTGAACCGCGCATATTTAAAAAGACTGCATGCGATAACGATTGTCGCGATTTGATATAATCATCGACAATTTTAACAGTGCCAGTTGGCATCGGTACAATGCGCTCCTTCTTGCCTTTACCCAATACCCGCAGCTCTTTTGCCCATAGATTTACATCTTCGACATTCAAACCCACCACTTCCGATACACGCAAACCACAGCCGTACATCACAGCCAACAATGCAGCATCACGCAAATCAGACGCTGCATCTGTTGACTGCATAAGTTTCTCGGTTTGCTCTGGTGGCAATGCCTTGGGCAGACGTTTGCGTTGTTTCGGTGCTATCACACCTGCTGCAACATTCTTCTCGCACCTATTTGCTTGCACACTGCTATCCAGCAATGAACGCAAAGCAGACAATCTGCGAGCTAAGGTTGCGGGTGATAAACCAGCAGCATGCCCTGCAACCAACCAGTCTTGCACATCGCTACGGGCAATCGCGTCAAGTCCGATGTCATCCGAGCAGTGCTGTATAAATGTATTTAAGTCCCGCTGATAATTCGACACTGTGTGTGGCGATGCCATACGAATTTCTCTAAGCTCTAGAATAAAGCGATCAATCGCATCCTGTAACAGCATCACTTAAGCATCGACTGCAGCTATCTCCACACGCGAGCCACCCAAAGCTTTGGCAACATACATGGCCTGATCGGCTTCTGAAACCAATACCTTCACCACCTTATCTGCATCGGCTGCTGAAAATGCAAGACCTACACTGATACCAATACGTTCATCATATCTATCAATAGATGCGCATGCCTTGACCATACGATTGGCAATCTCTTCGGCTTTATCTATCGAGCAACCTTGTAAAAATAGCGTAAATGCATGCCCATCCATGCGAATCATGACATCTTGCTCCCGAATACACTGCTGCACAACTTGGCTAATATGCACCAATAACTCATCGCCCTCTGTCGAATCAAGACTATCTGTCACCACCTTGAAATCATCAATATCAAAATAAAGGCATGCCACCTGCGTATCCCTACCAAACCATTGTGATAATGGCTGGTGACTATGCGGTTGAAAAAAACGTCTGTTATGTGTGCCAGTAAGAGAATCTGTAAGCGATAAACGTGCCAAACGCTCACGTACGATGGCATTTTCAAGTGTTAAACCAATAATTTGTGTTAAATGCTGTAAAAAATCACCACTTTGATCTGGCGCAAAACGCCCTGCATCCAATGAGCCCAATGCCAACACGCCGAAAGGCCTTGATAAATCACCGAGCACCAAAAGAGCCAACGATGATAAATGGCTATCGCGTGCCTCTAGCCACGGGAAGTTACGCTCTTTATCCAATCTAAGCAGCCAAACATGGCGGCTCGCTAGACCAACCTTTTCAATTTCACCTTTCTCCACCCAGACCAAGTCTTGCTCTGATAAACCTGAAAGCTGGCATTGCCCCATAAAACTGGAGCGATCAAACCACAAACGTACCATATCCAAATCAAAGCTCGAGCGCAGGTGGCGTAGTAATGTAAAACATAAATCTTCCGCATCCGTTGCCGCCAAGACCAATGATTCAAGCTCAAACAATTTGCTAAAAAGTGCATCATTCTCTTGCAAACGCTTCATTATTTCCGCGACGTACTGTTTTAAATCACGGTTCTCATCCAGTAGTTTTTGCATTCGACGCGCTGTAAAAGCATCGTCTACATTATCATTGCCTTGCTTACTCATGGTTTCACACTCTCTTCTATCAGAATGCGCCATGGTGATTGCGCATCCAAACGCGCCAAATAAAGGCGTTTACGGCTAGAGTCCTGATAATTATTGGATTGATAATGCTGATCAAACTCTGCTACGACCACCTCGCCTTCAGCCCAATGGTTGGCATCACGAATAAGCGTTAAATGTGAAATATCAATGTGAATAAATGCTTTACTGGCATTCACGCGTTGCTTGTAACGCTTCCAAGCTGCCAGATCACGCTTGCCTGAACGAAACTTCTCATGATAAAAGTTTAAATACGCTGGTGTGTCCAGTGCAGACCAGTCTTTACGCCAAGATTCCAAGGTTTGTTGTACAGAAGCTTGCAATATTTGGCGTTTCTCATCATCACCAAATTCGAAATTATCCCCTACAATCACCCAGCTTTTACCCAGTTTAATATATTTAGACATCGCCAATAGGCGTGGGTTTGGCAAGGCAAAACAACCTTTGGTATCACGTGGCGGTCGTCTTCCAACACCATCCGCATAACCGTGCATCCAAATCCCATAACCATTTTTATGGTGTAAAATATCTAGCTCATTCGGGTAATCAATTGGGTAAGCCACGGGACCATAACGCGATTCAAGACTCTTGCCTTGCAAGCGTTTCACAAAACGATAAACACCATTGGGTGTACGCGCATCACCACTTACCTGCTTATCACCCAACTGTGCGCCCGTTACAATATATTCATCGGCTACACGCTCCAACACACCATTAGCATTACGAGCATATACAAACATGCGCGAACGTGCTTTATCAACAAGAAAAACACTGTAAATATGCTCATCCACCTGCAAAATATCCAATGGCATGCCCGCAACAGCATCCAACTGTTCCAAAAAAGCATTCAAACGCACATCAGCCTCACGCAAGCCTGGCGATAAATTCGCATCTTCCAAATGCTGCACACCGCTTTGATTTTCCCCTTGCATACGCGTGGCATAGTCTCCCGCATTTGCTACTGCTTGTAATGCAGAGCGTCGGTAAGCTTCTGCTTCCAGCATATCTATCAAAGGATCATTATTTCCTGGTTGTTTGGCATACGAATGCAAAACCTTCAAAGCTTTCTCTGGCTCTCCAGCCTTCAAAGCCAAAGTGGCTTTTAAAAGTGATATATCAGCATGGGCAAGTGATCTGACAGCGGGGTTTGTGCCAGCCTGCAAGGCTTGCAAGGCACGCGCTCTCAATATGCTATCTGCTTCTACAGCCTGTGAAACAGGGGTCATAAACAACAAACTTACCCATAAACACAGTATATATCGCATTAAGAAACAGATCCCTCACGTATAATTTTCCAACCTTCGTGGCGTTTCTCCAGCTTCAACACTTTCACATCATCGCCATTGTAACTATTGGAATGAAATGCTTGATTAAAACGTATATGTGCCACTTTTCCATTTTCAGATAGCTCAACTTTAATATTACTTAAATCCACTTTAATATACGTTTTATTGCCAATCACCCGCTTTTTATATGCCTTCCATGCAGATAAAGACGCATAACGCCCTGTTGGAACATAATCACTGGCATAAGCAGAAAAATAAGCATTCAAATCTTGCGTCTGCCAAGCCACTCGCCAAGCCTCCAAGGCTGCCAAAATATCTTCCTTTGGATGATGGGTATCTACAACAGCACGATTATCAGCCACCTCTTCATTCACTTGTTTAGGCAATGGGCGAGCAGAAACCTTGGTCACAACTTTATCCGCCTCATTTGTGACAACTCCAGCATCTGCAACAATAGCCTTTTCATCCAATACTTCATGCTTTGTAGAAGGCTTTGGTGTTGTTTTCACTACTTTCGTAGCAACACTTGCTTGCCCAACTGCACGCGGAGCACTGGCTTTGCCACGACTATCCCGCACCTGCAACAAGCGCGCATAACGCTGGGCTAATGCTGGATCATCATTTTCTACAAGAGCCTTTTTATAATATTGCAATGCTAATTTAATATACAAATCAGCAATATTTTCTTCGGCAACCCCATAACCAGGGTGTTTTTGCAGTGATTGTTCTAATTCATGAACGGCAGATTTAACGTCGCCCAGTTCATTATAAATAACAGCCAAATTATTATGCGGCTCAGCCAAATCATCACGCAGTTCAATCACCCGTCGAAATGCTTCAATAGCCTGATGAAAATGCTGGCTACGTGCTTGTGCAACGCCCAATAAAAACCATGCCTGATAATCATCTGGTTTTGCCTGTACTTGTTTATTTAATATATCAGCCGCAGCCGCTACACGACCAAGATTTAAGGCTTCTTTTGCCTGATCATTCGCACTTTTCGCCTGCGCTTGCCAAGAGCACACAAACAAAAGTATCAAAATATAAAACACCTTGCCCAAAGCTTTCATAGCTTCTCCCCACCTGTAAAATAGGCTAATCATTCAAATTTAATGCGTAATATAGAGCAAATAACCACATTCAACCATCAGCCTTGCGGAACATGCAGCAAATCAACAACAGCACGCATTGTTTCAGGTTTTATATGGCTGACTTTCCGTTCTAAAAAATCCAGCGTTTCAGGGTGAGGGTGAGCAATCACAATGCAGCCTCCCTGTCGTTTTGCACAGTGCTGCGCAGATAACCAGGCTTTTTTTATATCATCTTCTTTTACGGAATGATCCAAGAAAACACGCCTTGCACCCCAAGTCAGCCCATAACTTGCCGCAATATCCGCTGCCACTGATTTAGCGGATGTCTTGGAATCAACAAAGAACAAATGATTATCTCGACAAAATTGCATAACCCAAGCCATCGGCTCAGACATACTGGTTAAAAAGGAGCCCATATGGTTATTCACACCTTGCACATAAGGCACCTTTTTCAAGCCGTGCAACAGCATTGCCTGCACCGTATTTTCAGACATGTCGCCCCGTAAAAATGAATCATCCATACGCTCACGGTAATGAGGGTTCATAGGTTCCATCGGCATATGAAGCATCACAATAGCACCTGCCTGATGCGCCATTTCCGCAGCTTCTTTGGCATGCGGCGCATCAGGAATAATAGAGATTGCTATAGGAAGCTTTAAATCCAGTATCCGTTTCAAGGCTGGCAAATCATAACCCACATCATCAATAATTAGTGCAATGCCACGCTGTTTCAATACATCATATTGATACACTTTTTTATGAACGAGCTTCGGTTCAACCACATCTACATGAGCAGGAGCCACCTTAATATCTTCATATACAGGTGCATGGCGTTCAACATGTGCCTGCTTCTTTACATCATGCTTTACATCATACTGTGCATCACTTGGCCAAATCAATATTGCAATCAACATGGCTAATACGCCGAACAATGTTGGAATCAGCCAACGCGGAAGATGTTTTTTTCGTGTTTTTCGCCTAGTTTTTTTCATGACCATTCAGTGTCAACTACGCCCCTGCACCACATACATAGCTTTCAATACATCCAAGGCACGCTGCAATTGCACATCTTTACCCAAACGCTCCTGCATTTTTTGGGAAACACTGTCTTTTTCAACTTGCTTCTTGATTTCTTTTTTACCATTACCATTCGCCAAGTGCCCTTTTAAATCTCGCTCTGAAATGCTCAACATTTCTTTTTCTGGCGTGATCTTTTTGATTGCCACCCAAGGCACTTCAATATCAGGATCAATGCCTGTCGCCTGAATCGAACGACCACTTGGTGTATAATACAGCGATGTGGTCAATTTGAATGCTGTGCCATCAGGCAAAGGGATAATTCGTTGCACTGACCCTTTACCAAAACTCTTGGTACCCATCAGCACCGCACGTTTATTATCCTGTAGTGCTCCACTAACAATTTCAGAGGCTGAAGCAGAGCCATTATTAATTAATACAACCAATGCCGTACCATCCAAAACATCTCCAGGCTTGGCATCAAAACTCATGTTTTTACCAACACGCGACTTGGTACTTACAATACCGCCTTTATTGAGAAACATATCACTGATTTCTACCGCTTGATCCAATAAACCACCGGGATTATTGCGCAAATCAAGTACAGCACCTTTAAATTTTCCACCAGCTTCTTTCTTTAGTTTCGCAATTTGTTCTTTCAACTCTTTACTGGATTGTTCTTGGAATTGTGCCACACGCAACCATACAAAGCCTGGTGCCAACATGGCACTTTTAACAGATTTCACATGAATGACATCGCGAACAATTTTTATTTCAAGTGGTTTTGCTTCGCTTTTGCGAAAAATTGTCAAAACAATGGATGAGCCTGGTTTGCCGCGCATCAACTTCACAGCTTCAACAAGTGATAACTCCTTAGCCAATTGGTCATCAATTTTAACAATAAGATCACCCGCATGTATGCCCGCACGATCTGCTGGAGTATCCTCAATTGGAGATATGATACGAATACCTCCCTGTGCCGAAGATATTTCAATGCCCAAACCACCAAACTCACCCGATGTTTCCACCTGCATTTGTTTGTACATGTCTTTATTCATATAGGTTGAATGCGGATCAAGACTTGAAAGCATGCCCGCCAAAGCACCGTCAATC